>BQJS01000121.1 GCA_021604825.1 Phycisphaerae bacterium
AGAAGAAAAAGACCACATATTCCAAAAAGAAAGCCGCCAAGGCTTCCCGATCGTCCGCCAGTAAGAAGGCCAAGGCGAAAAAGGCCAAGGTGGCTGGCAAGACCAAGAAGCGGACTGCGAAGAAGTCTGCCGTCAAGAAATCGACCGTCAAAAAGTCGGCGGTGAAGAAGTCGGTCGCGAAGAAGAAAGCCGCAACGAAGAAATCGACTTTTAAGAAATCGACGGCCAAGATATCAGTCGGCAAGAATACGTCGACCAAGAAGGCTGCAAAGCGTTCTCCGAAGAAGTCCGGCCAAGTCAAAGCCGCTGCATCCAAGAGGGCGGCCGATACGATGGAGCTTTACGAAGAGCCCAAGATTCCGAAGACGAAGCTGACGGACAAGCAGTTGAAGGAGTTTCGGCAATTGCTCATCGATAAACGCCGCGAGTTGTTGGGTGACGTGCGGATGTTGACGCGCGACGCATTGGGCAAATCCCGCCAAGAGTCGTCGGGCGATCTTTCCAACGTTCCGATTCACATGGCCGATGTGGGGTCCGACAATTGGGAGCAGGATTTTACGATTGGACTCATTGCCAACGAACGCCAGCTAGTTCGGGAAATCGATGATGCTTTGGAGCGCATCGAAGATCGGACCTATGGCGTATGTCTCGGCACACTCAAGCGAATTGCGGTTGCGCGTTTGCGGGCCAAGCCGTGGGCTAAGTACAGCATCGAATATGCACGCGAGTTGGAACAAAGGCGTGGTTAAGATGAACAACGGTACCTTTTCCAGGAGCCACAAACATGACTGAGGCGCCTGGAGATTCGTCTTCGACGATTTCCCAAAATCCATCACAGAGTGATTCACCCATCTATCATCAAGGCGGGGCGATGCGCAGTGTCGCCGCCCATCTGCGTTTGTGGGTACTGGTCATTTTCGGTTTGATCGCGGATCTTTGGTCCAAGAATTGGGCGTTCGCCGAGCTTGAAGCCAATGAGAAGCGTCAATTCATTTCCGGTTTGCTTGACTTTCAACTTTCGCTGAATTCGGGAGCCCTGTTTGGAATGGGGTCCGGACTGGTGTGGCTGTTTATTTGTGCTTCGCTCATCGCGCTTGTGTTTGTCTTGTACTTGTTCTCGTGCAGTCATCCCAAGCAGTGGATCATTCATGTGGCGCTGGGTTTGATATTGGCTGGCGCGCTAGGCAACTTGTACGACCGGGTGGCGCATCAATATGACATGGTGACGTTGAAGGCGACGGACGAACGGCCGGCGGTTACGGTGCTGGGCGCGCTTGTTCCTGGTGGCAAGAATGACTCGGAGATCGTGCGAATTCGACCGTGGTGGATGACGGGCGGTGATCGGGCGTTTCCCAAGTCTGATGTGGATGGTGAAGTGAAACGCGTTGGTGTCGTTCGTGATTTTCTCAAGATCACGCCGCAACTTTGGGGGAAGGACATCTGGCGTTGGGTCTTTAACGTTGCAGATGTGTTCCTGGTGGTAGGCGTTTCGCTGTTGCTACTTTCGTTTTGGTTCCAGCGCCCGATTCCGGGTACCGAGTCGGAGCAAGCCACCGCCTCGTAGTGCGTCTGGCGGTCATGGCTTGATCTTCTTTGTCCAAAAACAAATCCAATTCATTCAGTGACGACGACCAGCGATACATGGCGATGGCGTTGTCGGCGGCTGTGAAGGGGCTTGGCCGAGTCGAGCCCAATCCGATGGTCGGATGTGTGATCGTCAAGAACGGGAAAGTCGTCGCGACCGGTTGGCATCATAAGTTCGGAGGACCGCACGCCGAGATCGACGCGCTCAATAAGGCCGGGGCGAAGGCGGTTGGCGCGACGGTGTATGTGACGTTGGAGCCATGCTGCTTTTTCGGCAAGACGGGACCTTGTTCGGCTGCATTGATCGAAGCCAAGGTCAAGCGGGTGGTCGTCGGCTGTCGTGATCCGTTTCCCAAGGTTTCGGGCGGCGGTCTCAAAGCACTTCGCAAAGCTGGCATTCAAACAGAATCGAGTCTGATGCAGGCGGAATCGGAAGCGATCATCGCACCGTTTCGGATGCTCATCGAGCAACATCGCCCCTATGTGATCGCCAAGTGGGCGCAAAGCCTCGACGGGAAAATTGCGACCGCTGCCGGCGATTCAAAATGGATCTCGGGCCCCAAAGCCAGAAAAATTGTTCATCAACTGAGGGGACGCGTCGACGCAATCATCGTTGGAGCTCGGACCGCCCGACTCGACAACCCGCTGCTGACTGCCAGGGGTATTCGCCCCAAGCGCGTGGCGACACGAATCGTGTTTGATAGCCAATTGCAGATTTCGCTGAAGTCGAAGCTGATTCAATCGGCTGATGATTTTCCAACAATGGTCATGACGACGAGGGCAGCTATTCGTTCCAATGTCAAACGATGCGAGACGCTAGAACGAAAAGGCGCTCGGATCGTTTGTTGCAATTCAAAAAACGGACAGGTTGGCCCTGCAAGCGCACTCAAGCACCTCGCAAAGATGGGAATGACCAACGTTCTCGTGGAAGGCGGTGGAACATTGATCGGATCATTTTCCGACGCCGGACTCATAGACGAGGCGCATGTTTTCACAGCCCCCATCGTCTTGGGTGGTGATGGCCCGACCGGATGTGATGGAACGGGGAAACGCAAGGTCCGCGATGCCGCGCGGGGAACGGTTGTAAAGCACCGGTTCATTGATGGCGACCAGTTTTCTGTTGTTCGATTTGCAAATCCCAAAAGCTGATTGCGCGTTCCGCCGATCTATGTCGTATACTCATTGCAGAGGGGATCAGTTCGCAGCATTAATCGGGCATTGTGGCCATTTCGCATTGGTGGCCACGCCAAGGGAGTACATACCGATGGCCTATGCGAACCCTATCATTCCGAATTCAGAACCCGCCTCGCCCCCGCTTCATCAGCACGAATCGGACGATCCAAAGAAACGTGACAGTCAAAAGAAACGGGACAAGATTGACCGATTTGAATCCGTGCTGAAGCTGCGTGACACCCATCCTTTCGGCCCGAAGGGTGCCCTCGCCCGTTGGCTGGATGAGTTCTCCGAGTTTGGCGACAACGGTACCTGCCCACCTCCGATGGCGTAGAAGCCAAAACGGTGCAGGCGTCAGAATGGCGCAGGCGTCAAAAAGTGCCAAGCTTGACACCGATTCCGCATCCCGGATAATCGAGATTTCGGGGCGGAGGCCATGCCGACTGAAGTCTTAACCTGTTTAGATACAAAAGCTTACGGAGATGCTTTGGCCAAAGGTGCGGCGCTCCTCACGGCGGGTGAACTGGTCGCGTTTCCGACCGAAACCGTCTACGGTGTGGCTGCTCGTGCTGATTCGGCGGAGGCGATCGCCACGCTCAAACGGGTCAAAGGGCGTGATGCGGCCAAGCCTTTTTCGCTGCATATCGGTGCTCCTGAAGATGTGCATCGGTATGTGCCGGAATTGTCCCAAATCGCACGACGGATCATCCGTCGAGCCTGGCCCGGACCACTCTCTGTCGTGTTTCCGGTTGCGTCACCAAAGAAGGCAACGGTCGTCAAAGAGCTGGGTCCAGAAGTGATTGATCTGCTGTACCATGAGGGAACGATTGGGGTACGCTGCCCGGATCACCTTGTGGCGACTGAATTGCTGTCGCGCGTTCCACATCCGGTGGTTGCGGCCAGCGCAAATCGGGCGGGGCAATCACCGCCACGCGACATCGACGGTGTGTTGGCTGAGTTGGATGGCGAGATCGCATTGGCGATCGATGGCGGTGCGACCCATTTCGAGGGGCCATCAACGGTGGTCCGCCTAAACAACGACGGATTCGAGATTCTCCGCGAGGGGGTTGTTTCGTCGCGGATGCTGAAGAGATACATGACCGTGAATATACTTTTTGTGTGCAGTGGAAATACTTGTCGCAGCCCGATGGCTGAGGCGATGTGTCGTCATGCGATTGCGAAAGAGCAAGGCTGTGCTGCGGATGAGTTAGCCGATCGAGGGATCTTCGTACGATCGGCGGGAGCGAGTTCGTTCGGCGGTGGGCCTGCGTCGGGTGGGGCGGTTCAAGCCGTCAAAGAATTTGGTGCCGATCTCAACGGGCATTGCGCGAAGTCGTTGGATCAAGCGTTGATCAATACCGCGGATCATATTTTCTGTATGACCAGCGGGCACCGCCAAGCGGTGGTGTCGATGGTGCCGGATGTTGGCGACAAGGTGCAGTTGCTCATTGAAGGGCGCGATGTAAACGATCCGTTTGGTGGTTCGGCGGAAGACTATCAACGGTGTGCCAATGAGATTCACGCCGCGATTCAAGAACGGTTGAAGGAAATAACCTTATGAATATTTCAATTTCGAGTGATCACCGGGGCTATCGCGCCAAGCAGCGCATCGCGGAAATGTTGCGAAACGCCCAGCACCAAGTTGAAGACTGCGGGTGTGACAGCGCTGAAAGTTGCGACTACCCAGATATGGCGAAGGTTGCGGCTGGGCGCGTTTCCAAGGGTGAATCGGATCGCGCGATCTTGATTTGCGGTACGGGACTGGGCATGTCAATTGCGGCGAACAAATTGTGCGGCGTGCGTGCGGCGCTTTGCCACGACGAATTGACCGCGCAATTCTCACGCAAGCACAACGATGCGAATGTACTGTGCCTGCCTGCGGATTTGATTGGTGAACAACTCATTTCCCTCATTGTCAATTCGTGGCTGGAGACGAAGTTCGAGGGTGGGCGACATGCTCGCCGCATCGAGAAGATTCACGCCCTCGAAAAAGAGAACTGTGATTAGCCACTTGTGAGGGCGGGCTTTTTCAATCTTGAGCCAGCGCCTCGGATGCGGACCCAAGTTTGATTCTATGGTGATTGACCTTTGGGGCTGCTCAATTCTATGATAGGTGATCCGCCCAAGTGGGCGTGTTACCAACAAATTCTCCGCGAAACCACTCGAACTAGCTGGCAATCGCGACGCAAGGTACTTTGATCGTTGGAATCCAATCGTCTTATTGAAACAAATCCTGCGAACGAAACGGAACGCGCGGTACTGGTCAAATTGATCACGCCATTGAACGCTTCTTCGGTGGACGCGCGCAATCCCTTGGGTGAGCTCAAGATGCTTGCCGAGGCAGCCGGCGCGGAGGTCGTTGATGGTCTGCTGCAAAAACGAATGAAACAGTCCGCGCGGACGCATATCGGCAAGGGCAAGGTCGAGGAACTTTCGGAGAAGTGCAAAGCGTCTGACGCCAATTTGATTATCTTTGACGACGAACTCACACCAGCCCAAATCCGAACGCTGGAAAAAGCCACTGAGAAGCGTGTGATTGATCGCAGCGAATTGATTCTCGACATATTCGCCTCCCGCGCCCAAACGCGTGAAGCCCGTTTGCAAGTGGAGATTGCGCAATTGGAATACACGTCGCCGCGATTGCGTGGCATGTGGACGCACCTGGAGCGCATTGCCGGGGCGGGAGGTGGTGGCCAAGCCGGTTCGGTCGGGGGCATCGGAACGCGTGGTCCTGGCGAACGGCAGATCGAAGTTGACCGGCGTATCGTCCGCGATCGGCTGACTTTCTTGCGCAAACAGATTCAGCAAATTGACAATCGCAAGACGCGCACGGTCAAGTCACGCAGCGATCAGTTCACGATTTCGTTGGTTGGATATACCAATGCCGGTAAGAGCACGCTCATGAACGCGCTGACCGATGCCGGTCAGGATGCGCGGGACATGCTCTTCGCGACACTCGACACGAAGACGGTTCGCTGGGACCTGTCGTCGTCGCAACATGCCCTTATCAGCGATACCGTTGGTTTCGTCCGCAATCTGCCGCACAAGCTCGTCGCGTCATTCAAAGCCACGCTTGAAGAGGCGATCCATGCCGATTTGTTGTTCCATGTGGTTGATGCGTCGTCCAAAGATGCGATGCGGCACGTGATGGTGGTTAAGGACGTGCTGGAAGAGTTGGGTTGCGGCGATCGCGATGCGCTGGTGTTGCTCAACAAGATCGACCAGGCGACAGACCTTGGCATGGTGGACGTCCTTGAAGAGAAGCACGCGCCGGCGTTTCGGATTTCGGCCAAACATGGTGACGGGCTTGCGGAGGTGGCTGCTTACATCGTTGAACAGATGTCATCGCAGCGGGTCGATGCGACGGTTCGACTCGGGGCATCGGAAGGAAAGTTGTTGAACTTGTTGTCGCAGCACGCTGAGATTCACGAGCAAACTTACGGTGACAATACGGTCACGCTTGAACTGACCGCCGACCGAACTTGGCTGGCGCAGTTGCAATCGCGGTATCCATCGCTTGAAACGATCTAGGTACGCACGCCTCAACGACTTGAAACCCAGCGCTTCAGACTCAGTGCTTAGGACTCAGCGCTTCAGACTCGGTGCTTCGCGATCACTTCGCCGTTTGCGGTTTTCCATCTCCGTCGAATCGTTCGTAACTTTCCTGATCGGCCCGATCGATTCCAGGAATCCGATATCGACTCTGTGGTGGTGTCGGTTTGGACGGCTCCATCACGCGTGGGGCGATGATGTGCTTCACGAATTTTCGACTGGTTGATGTCACGTGCCCGCCGCGCCACCCGTATTTGCGATATTGCTTACGCCACGGGAGATTCACGACCTTGGTGTACAGTCGCCGCTGCTTGGTTGTCAGGCCCGCCGCAATTCTGAAACCCGATCTGCCCGCCGGTGCACCCGATTGACCGTCGGCATTGACGGAAAGCGTTGATAAGATTGCATCGCGGCGGGAGCAGGTCGCGTATAGCTTGCCGCTGATGTGGGCAAGTGCTGGCGTTAGGTTATGGCTAGCAGAAACGGACGGCTGAAAGAGGACGACGTTTTTTACCTGAACCCCTTCGGGCAACCGTTCAAGTGCGTTGAGGATGACCGCCGATCCGGCTGACAGGCCCATGACGGTCAGTTCGCCATCGGGTTGCTCGCGGTAGTATCGTTGGATGTACCCGGCGAGATTCTTGGCGTTAAGGGTGCTGCGTGCAGCAATCAAGTGGTCGGCGCCCCAAAGCAAAAATGACGTCCAGACGAATCCGCGAAACTGACCTTCGTAGCCCGCCATCTGCAGGCCGCGCTTGACGGACGGACCGGCGCCAAAGTAACTCGCGCCGTCGAGGAAGACGACCCGTTTGTTTGGATCGATCTGAGCGCAGCCACCCATGAGACAAGACGTGAGGATGACCGCAACGAGTGCACATTTTTTTTGATTGTTTCGATTCATGGATTAGACGATTACGCCGGATTGGCGTTGAGCGCATCAATTCGTAAATGAGACGACCCGTTCATATCCTGCTACAATGCCATTGGATTCTCAGAATTCTATCGACGATGTACGGATTCGGACAGTATACAGTTTTTGCGAGACGATGCATGGGCGAAGCGGCTGAGGCGATTCTCTTTACCGACGGTGCGTGTAGCGGCAACCCCGGTCCAGGTGGCTGGGCGTTTATTCTTCGCCACGTTCCGACCGGCAAAGAACTGCGGGGATCGGGCGGATTGGCTGAAACCACCAACAACCAAATGGAACTCACAGGGGTAATCGAAGGGCTGCGAGCGTTGAAGAAGCCCACGCATATCAAGGTGGTCAGTGATAGCCAATACGTCGTCAAAGGTATGCGCGAATGGGTGGCTGGCTGGATCAAGCACGGCTGGATGAGAGGGCCGAAAAAGCGTGATCCGGTCAAGAACGTGGAGTTTTGGAAGCAACTCGTTGAACTTGATGCCCAGCACACCGTTGAATACGAATACGTGAAGGGCCACGCCGGTCACCCAGAAAACGAGGAATGCGATCAGATGGCAGTCGAAGCTGCGAGGGAAGCGGCGACAGGTCTGCACTAGTCGTTCGTTTGTCGTCCAATTTCGCAACAAGTCGTGCCACTGCTCTGTGAGCAGTGCTGTGTAACCGGGGTCGATAGAAAATTGCACTGCTCACAGAGCAGTGGCACAGCGATTATTGTTGGTGCGCATTTGGATCAAAATGATGCATGTTTACGATGGGACAGCCAAGCCTCAGATTCGTCCGGTGGAGGCGTATCCGGTCGAGGAGAACGGGCAGACCGGCTTCGTGCTGGTTGATCCGAGCGGTTGGGCGGAAGCCTCGATCACGGTCAATCGCGAAGCGCTTTTTTTGCTGGGCATGTTTGATGGTGTGCATTCGTTGGATGACGTTAGAACTGGTTACGAAAAGCAGTTCGGTCAAGTGATGCCAACGGAAACTCTGGCAAGTGTCGTCGAAGGATTGAAACAGGCGCGGCTTCTCGGTGGTGCGGATTTCCTTGAATACTACAACGAACTGCTCGAAGCGTATCGGGCATCTCCGACGCGAATCGTTCAATATGCTCAATCGTTTGAATCGGCTGAGCATTTGAAAACGAGTATTGCTGAGATGCTTGCGCTTCCAACGCGAGATGACGCGCGAAGGGGCGCGGTTCGTGGGATTGTTGCGCCTCACTTGGACTATCCGCGCGGCGGCGCGTGCTATGCAGCCGCCTACGGACAGTTGGCCGATTTGCCCGCGCCGAAGCGGGTGATCATTTTAGGGACGAATCATTTCGGCATGTCGGCTGCGGTTTCTGCGACCAGTAAGGCTTTTGAGAGTCCGTTTGGCACGACGCACGTTGACGTTGCGTTCCTTGAACGACTGGAGGCGCAATGCGGCGACCTTCGGACGCACGAATTGGATCATGCCCGCGAGCATTCGATCGAGTTGCAAGTTCTGATTTGTCAGCACATTTGGGGCGCCGACGCATTCGAGATTGTTCCGGTGCTCTGTCCTGATCCGTGTGGGCCGACAGGAACCGCCCCTTGGTCGGGTGAAGGCGTGGATCTTGCTGATTTCGCGTCGGCGCTGCGGGATGCATTGAAAGAATGCGACGGCGAGTCTTTGGTCATCGCTGGGGCGGATCTTTCGCACTTCGGACGCGAATTTGGTGACGATCGCGATTTGGATGACGGGTTCTGCAAGGAGGTTGCCGAACGCGATCAAGCCGCGCTGGTTCATGTTTCTGCGAATGGATCTGCCGGGTTTGTCGAATCCGTTGGGCGCGACGAGAATCCTACCCGGGTTTGCAGTGCGGGCTGTATTTATGCGGCAATGAGCGCACTGGACAACGCCAAGGTTGACGTGCTGCATTACCATCAAGCCGTCGATCCCGAGACCCACACCGCCGTCAGTTGTGCCGCAGCAGTGTTCTACAGTTGATCCTTTCGCGCTCGTCACAAATCGACGACAATAAACCACCATGAGCCGTTGGCACGATTGGCATGAAGATGTTGTTTCCGGGCGCAGCGGCGTGCTGTCGTCGGTGTTGCGCGGAGGTTTGGATATTGCCTCGCACGTTTATGGGGCGGCGGTGCGTTGGCGCAATCGTTCGTTCGATAACGGCAAGCGGGAGACTCAGTCGGTTTCGGTCCCGGTGATCAGCGTGGGTAATCTGACGACGGGCGGGACGGGCAAGTCGCCGATGGTGATCGAACTGGCCAGACGCTTGATCAAAATGGGGCGGCGGCCTGCGGTCGTGTCGCGCGGTTACAAATCCGAATCGACCGGTGAGTCGGATGAGATCATGATGATGCGGCAGGCGCTGCCGGAGTTGCAATGTGTCGCCAATGTTGACCGGGTGGTTGGCGCGAATGCGGCGATTGCAAACGGTGCAGACGTGATCTTGCTCGATGATGGTTTTCAGCATCGTCGTTTGGCCCGCGATCTTGATTTGGTATTGATCGACGCCACGAGACCATTTGGCTTTGGGCATTTGCTACCGCGCGGATTCCTACGGGAACCCATTGAGAACACCAAACGAGCGGATGCCATTGTCCTGACGCGATTCGACGAAGTGACGGACCATCGTCGCGCGGAGTTACTGCGACTCACCAAGAAACTGGTCGGTGGCGGCAATGTTCTAACTTGCACCCACCGCACCGATTCGTTTGAACCGATGCAGAAAAAGAATTCGGCGGTGCGCAGCCCAAAGAAACATCAGCCGGTACTATTGGTTTCGGGAATCGGGAATCCGGATTCCTTCGAGCGCACAGTTCGGGAACAGAATATAGAAGTGGCGGGGCATCTGAAGTACGCCGACCATCGCGCGTATGGCGATGCAGACGCAGAAGCCATCCGTACGGAAGCGGCTAGGCTTGGGGCAATGTCGGTCATCACCACTGCCAAGGACGCTCCGAAGCTTGATCGGCTGGGGGCCATTTGGACGGTGCCCGTGTTTGTTTGTACGGTGCAGATTGATTTTCCAGATGACGATGGCGAGCGAATGAATAAACTTTTGGCAGAGGCGACCGCCAAATGATTTTGAAATCTGTGCCACTGCTCTGTGAGCAGTGCTTTATAACGAGATCGCTTCGTTCTCTGCACTGCTCACAGAGCAGTGGCACGCGCAAGCTAATCCGTTATTGACAGAACATAGGACGACCCGTTTTTGATGAGTGAATTTGAATTTCAACCGATGGATCTGGGCAAGCTTCGTACTTACTCGATTGCAAAGCGCGAGCACAAAGTCGATCTCAACCGCGCTGGCAAGCTTACCGATGTCGGCGCGTCGGCGATGTCACTGCTCGATTCGATGCCCGACTATCTCGGTGCCCAGTCGTTCCGAAAGATTGTTGAAGCAGTAGCCGCAGCGCGCAAGCATGATCGACCGGTGGTCATCGCGATGGGTGCCCATGTTGTGAAGGTCGGTTGCGCTCCGCTAATTATTGATCTGATGGAACGCGGCATTGTTAACGCATTGGCGTTTAATGGCGCGACGGCGATACACGATGTCGAACTTGCCACGCTCGGTCAAACAAGTGAAGAGGTGGCTGACACCATTCGCGATGGCTCGTTTGGCATGGTCCAAGAGACCATGTCGTTCTTCGCCGAGGTCTGCGATGAGGCGGCTAAGTCCAACGTCGGGTTGGGGCACGCGATCGCGGCCAAACTGGTTCGCGACGAAGTGCCCCATCGTGACAGCAGCATCTTGGCGGCTGCGGGGCGTTTGGGCATTCCGGTGACGGTTCATGTCGCCCTCGGCACCGACACGGTTCATATGGCTGGGAACCTCGATGCGGGCAAGCTCGGGGCGGCTTCGTTGCTCGACTTCCGCTTGCTGTGTAACATTGTTGGTCAGCTTGGCGCGATGCCCGACACCGTTGGCGCGGATGGTAAGAATGGGCAGCACGCTGGCGACGGGCACGGTATCGGTGGTGTCTGGTTGAATGTCGGGTCGGCAGTCATCCTTCCGGAGGTCTTCCTGAAGGCGGTATCGGTGGCCCGAAATCTGGGTGCCAATCTCGATGCCATGGTGGCGGCCAACTTCGACATGCAGCGACACTATCGTACGACGGAGAACGTGATCCGCCGTCCTGTGGCAAAAGGGCGGGGGCATCAGGTGGTGGGCCATCACGAGATTTTGCTGCCGTTGTTGCGGCACGCGGTCATTGAAGCATTGGCACGGTAGGAAGAGCCAATTGAAGGAAATGCCAATCGATGACCGATTGCAATGGTATCTCGTTCATTCACTTTTGCTGGTAGAACGGAAATCAAATCAACCATGGCGCTTCGCGGTGTCCTTTTGGACCGGGACAATACGATCATTGCCGATCCGGGTTACATCGATGATCCGGACTTGGTGACGCTACTTCCTGGAGCCGCGGACAGCATCAAGCGACTTCGCGATGAAGGGTTTACTGTGGCTGTGGTGACGAACCAGTCTGGTATCGCCCGAGGCAAGTTCACCGAAGAACAGTTGGCCGACGTCCACGAGCGGATGGAGGAGCTACTGCACGAGCAGGGCGTTCAGTTGGATGGCATTTATTACTGTCCGTATCTCGAGGGTCCGGAGGCGAAGGTCAAAAAATACCGCAAAGCCAGTAACCTGAGAAAGCCCGAGCCGGGCATGTTGCTGGTGGCGGCTGAGGAGTTGGATCTTTCGTTGCCTGAATCGTGGATGGTTGGGGATTCCAGTCGCGACGTTGTTGCGGGCGAGCGGGCAGGTTGTCGAACGATTCTTCTGGGCGAACGCAATGGTGATTGCAGTCCGGACTACGTCGCCGATTCGTTGGAGAAAGCTGTGGAAGTCGTGGTTGCACATAAGGACGATCCGCCCAAGGGATACGAAGAAGAAGCCGATCAACCCAAGCCAGTCGATATGGGGCAGTTGATGGCTGAGCAAGCTGTCCGTGAACAAGATGTTGTTCACCTGCTGACCGATATTCGCGATTCGCTTCGACGCCATGAGCGTAAGCAGCGGCACGAAGATTTTTCGGTGTTGCGGTTGGCTGGCACGTTGACACAAATGCTGGCGTTGATCGTCGGCGGATGGGGGATGATGGCATTTTTCTCTGATACGGTCACGGCGCTGACGCGATTTGTATTGGCTGGCTTCCTGCAACTTGTTGCGCTGACCGCGTTTGTCTGCTCCGAAAAACGCTCTTAACAATTCTTTCGTTCGACCCGTTCGATACTGGCCCACTTTGGATTTTTATTTTCGTGAAACCGGTTCACAGTTCCAGCCAAGTCGATCCCACGCGCATCGTCGTGTTCATGCCGACTTGGGTGGGGGATGTGGTGATGGCCACGCCGGGGTTGCGGGCCCTGCGGAATCGGTTCGCCGACGCGCACATCACGCTGTTGACCAGACCCAACACGGTGGCGGTGCTTGAACCGGGCACGTGGATGGATGAGATCATCACCTGGCCCAAGGTGGAGTCAAGGGTCGCCAAGTGGAATGAGCCGTTTGTGGTAGGGCGGCAACTGCGGGAGAAAGGATTCGACTGGGCAGTATTGTTATCGAATTCTTTTCGATCGGCGCTGACGGCGCGCATGGCGCGGATCAATCGGCGGATCGGGTACGATCGCGATGGACGTGGTTGGTTGTTGACCGATCGCATCCCGCCTCGGCGTGTCGGTAAGAAGTTTGAAATGATCAGTACGGTTGATTATTTCAACGAGCTGATCGCGGCGCTGGATTGCCCGATGCCGACGCAGCAGATGGAACTGAGCGTTGACCCGGGCGACGTCGAAGCCGTCGAATCGAGACTGCGCGAATGGGGCATTGCCGAGAGTCGTCCGTTGGTGGTGATTAATCCGGGGGCGTCGTTTGGCCCTTCAAAGCTTTGGCCGCCCGAGCGCTACGGCGAGGTGGCTGAGAAACTGGTGCGTGACAAAGGTGCGAGCGTGGTTGTGACGTTTGGGCCCGGCGAACGTGACCTCGCGCTGAAGATTTGCGATACGATGACGTCGAAAGCCTACTTGGTGGATGATCCGCCGGGAACGATTGGGCAACTGAAGGCGTTGATTAAGCGGTGCGATATTCTGCTCAACAATGACACGGGCCCGCGTCATTTTGCAAAGGCCTTCGGGCGCAATGTGCTGACCGTGTTTGGCTCCACCCATGTCGAATGGACGCAAACAGACTATGCGAAGGAACGCTCGGTGCGAATTCCAGTGGATTGCGGCCCGTGCCAAAAGAAAGTCTGCCCAGAAGGGCATCACAAATGCATGACGGGTGTGACCAGCGAAATGGTGTATGATGCTGCGGTTGAGTTGCTGGATCACCGCGATCCGTCGAGTTGATTCGAGTTTGCATTACGTTGGATGGTCCGATGCCTGCGAGTCCTAACGAATCCAAGTCTGAGTTCTGGATTGACGGGGATCATGAAGAACTGTTCGCGCGAAACGGAATTGCGGGCGTGGACGATTTGTTTGCGGTTGCGGGTACGAAGCTGCACAAGGCGACGTTACCGAAGTGGCGCGAGCGGGTGGCCGTCGAATTTTCGGACGATGATGGCACGTCGCGTCGGTTCTACATCAAACGATTCAATCGAGATACGCCCAAACGTTTGTTGAATTCAATGCTGGGCGGAAAAGGATCGACCAGTCCAGCCCGAATTGAACGCGACTGGATAAGCCGATTGCGCGAAGCGGGTATTCCAGTTCCAAAGGTGGCGGCGTTTGCCGAGGAATCCTTGAAAACGGGCGGATCGCGAAGTGCCCTTGTCTTGGCTGAAGTGCCGGGTGAGTCGTTGGAGCGATGGGTCTTGAGTCAACAAGGGCCCGCCTCGAAGAGTCTTATCCATACGGTAGCCGACCTGGCTCGTTCGTTTCACTGGGCTGGTTTCATCCACCGTGATTTCTACCTTTCGCACATTTTCTTAACGAATGATTCGGAAAATAATCCGGCACTTGCGCTCATTGATTTGCAGCGGGTGATGCACAAACCGATTCGATTCGAGCGTTGGCGTAACCGCGATCTAGCCCAGTTGGATTATTCGGTGCCCGATCACATCGCTGGTGCCCGTCAGCGCGTGCGATTTCTGCGGCGGTACTTTCAGGTGCGCAGTTTGCGGCGGTCGGGACATGTGCGAACAATGAAGGCGATCGTCCGCAAGAGCGCACAGATCGCGGCGCACGATCGTCGCCGACAATCGCGAACCACAAAGGCCGGTGCGGTTTGAAAATCGCGCTGATCGTCGAGTGGATTGATGCGTCCCGAGGGGGGGCTGAGACTTCTACGATCCAATTCGTCAAGCACCTCGTTGACCTGGGCATTGACGTCGAAGTCATTACCCGGAGTCAGAACTCATCGCAGGTACCCTGCGCGGTGACGACGGTCAACGTTGCGTCGCCAGCGAAAGCGACAGCCACCGCATCATTCTGCAAACAAGCGGATCTTGTCGCGCCGACATCGAATCCGGACCTGATTCATGCACTTGTTCCGTCGATGGAGGCTGACATTTATCAGCCGAGGGGCGGTACGTATCGCGAAACGCAGCT
>BQJS01000122.1 GCA_021604825.1 Phycisphaerae bacterium
TTTTGAAGAATCTCGCAGACCTTGGAGGCGACGATGCGGATTTCGGTTTCGGCGTGTTCGTTGGCCCGCATTTCGATGAAGTGGCGCAGGGCGCGGCCATTACCCGTGATGAAGATTTTCGTTTCGGTCGCGTTGGGCAGAATGGAGCGTGCGGCTTGGCGGGCCATCTTGCGGCGGAGGGTTTTGTCGGAGACGTTCTCGAATTTGTGTTCCAACCCCCGCACGAGTTTGACGTACGCTTCCTGACAATGCTCAGCCGCCGCCCGCCAGATCTCGTGAAGCTCGCCGTCGTCGCCAATGCAATCCGGTTCGACGAAGTCGGCTGTCGATTCATCCACGTAACGTTGCGATAATTGCGAATACCCAAAGCCAGCCCGATGGCGGACGAGTTCGTGGGTGAACGATCGCGAAACGCCGGTGATAATGAAATTCCACACGCTGTGTTCGAGTACGCTGCCATGACCGACGGAGAGCAAACGCTCGATGTAGGCTTTGTTGCCACCCGGGCGCGGTTTGGCGAAACTCATATAGCACACGCGGCCTGCCACCTCGACCATTTTTTCACCCGCGACGGAGGCATCGGTCGTCCACGAGCTGATCTCATGATCGCCAAGAAAACGCTCGATTTCGGCGTCGTCGGCGATTTGCTTGCCTACGAGATAGACAGACGGTTCGTGGATAATGTTCATGGGTCGCATCCCTGCTAGGTGGTCAAAAGCTGAATGATCATGCGGCAATAGATTCTCGGAGTATGGCATTTCATCAATCGATTGCAAACCTCGGGCGGGTCAATATTATCGCCGTTGAAGATCATGCGAATACGCCACTGATCTAAGTTGCGATATTGCAACGTGTACTAACCAATAGTTCCAAAAATTCACAGCGCACTTTAGCGCGGGACAAAACGTTGACCGAATCGACTGACTCCAAACACACCGACTTTCCAGCCGTCGCGAGCAAGGTCTTGATCCTTGGTCTGGATGGGGCAACGTTTCACGTGATGGCTCCGCTGATGGATGTGGGGCGGATGCCGAATCTCAAGCGGCTTGTCGATGGGGGGACGTCGGGGATCATGCATTCGACGGTTCCACCGATTACGCCTGCGGCTTGGACGACGTTCATGACCGGGATCAATCCGGGCATTCACGGCATCATCGATTTTGAGCGATACGACGTGCGGACCAACGCACTGGGTTTCAATTCAACCAATGCCTTGTCGCACGTTCGTAGCATCTGGCAGATTCTTTCCGAAAAGGGTTATCGCGTCGGCAGTGTTAACGTGCCCATGACGTATCCGCCCGTTCCGGTCAACGGATTTCTCATCAGCGGGTTTGAAGCCGTCAGCACCAAGACAGATTTCACGCATCCGCCTGAATTAAAAACCGAGATAATGAATCGTTGGCCGGACTATTCGTTCAAGAACAAGTGGAAGCGAAAGACGTTCGGCGGCGAGGCGCTCTTCGCCGAAAATCTCAAAGACATCACGCGTACGTTTCATCAAGGCGCTGAGGTTCTGGAACACTGCGGTGAGAAGTATGGCTGGGATGTGATGATGATTGTGTTCAAGATGGTAGACAATCTTCAACACAAGGTGTGGCGCTATCTCGACCCGCGCACCCGCGACCGCTTTGGCAAACGAAGTCAGATGGCCCTCGATTGTTTCGCCGAACTTGATGTCGCGATCGGCAAGATCATGGCCTACGCGCAAAAGCACGAAGCCCACATCTTTATGATGTCGGACCATGGGCATGGCAGCTTGGAAGGCAAAGTGCAGCCCAACCTGATGCTTGAGCGGTGGGGATACTTGAACATTCGCGGGGGTGGGGCACAAACGCGCAATCGCGTTCGGCAGCGAATGGCCAAGATCTTCCGCAAAAAGGGGAAATTTGCGGCAGGCAGTTTCAGTTTGGAAGACGACTTGGCTGTCGATTTCTTCAAGACACGAGCGGCGGTTGTTCACGCGGGGATGGCTGGGTTCTTGTATATCAACCTCAAGGGCCGGCAGGAAACCGGCATCGTCGAGCCTGATGAATATGAAACCCTGCGCGATGAATTGAAAGCCCGTTTTGAAGCTGCGACGTGTAAAGATCCGAACGGTAACGAAATCAAAATATTCGATGCGGTTCACAAGCCGGAAGAACTTTACGGTTGCTCGCGCGAAAAACGCGATTGGCTGCCCGACCTGATGCTGTCACCCAAACCGAGCCTGGCTGTTGTGCGAAAGATTCGTGGGAATCGGGACGTGTCGTGGGTTCCGCTGCATCGGATGGAAGGGACGCATCGGCCCGAAGGTGTATTTGCGGTACACGGTCCGGGTGTGGTTGCGGGTAAGAAATTGGACGTGAACCTCATCGATGCGACGCCGACGATTCTTTCGATGCTGGGTCTGGCCTATCCCGGTGACATGGGCGGGAAAGTCATCACCGACGCATTCAGTCCTGCGCTGCAGAAGCGCATTGATGATTCATCGTCGGTGGAGGCGTCGGAGTCGATGTCGGCTGGTGCGAGCGCCTATTCGCAGGAAGATCTTCAGAAGTTGACCGCACGGTTGGCTGACTTGGGTTACCTCGAATAAGGCGCTGAATCTGTTCGTAGGGTGGGCCGTGCCCACCATGTCGTTGGCTTGCGAACTGCGGTGGGCACGGCCCACCCTACGCGCTATTCGTCTTCGTCGTCTGACTCTTCTTCCTGTTCGTTTTGAACGTCGCCGGGTTTGACCGACCGGGCTTTTTGTCTTCGCGTCTGTCGGCGTACGAGTTGATCGAAGCGTTTCTTCATGGTGGCCATGAAGTCGGGATTGTTGAGCATGTAGCGGCGGATCATCTTGTTGCCGAAGAAGGCGGCTGGCGTGCCCTGTACGCCGATGGATTTGCCGAGCATGATATCCTGTTTGACGCGGGCAACGACTTCTTCGGAACTTCGATCGCGATCGAACAAGAGCAGGTCGAGGCCGATCTCTTCGGCATAACCGCGAAGGGCATCGTCGAGCGGTTTGGGTTTCAACCGGGCGAGGAATGGTTGATTGTTAAAGAGCAGGTCGTGATAGGTCCAGAATCCCTCGCTTCCTTTTTGCATGCGGGCCGCTTCTGCGGCGTAAGCGAGCTTGCACGCATTCGGGTGAATGTTGCGGACGGCATGCTCGTTGCATTCGGTGCAGAGCGGATAGTGTTTCCAGATGATTCGAATGTGCCCGTCAAACGACGGAAGGATGTTTTCTGCAATTTCCTTTGAGAACTTTCGACAACCGGGACATTGGAAGTCGCTGAAGATTACGAGTTTTGTTGATGGCCCTTCGGCTTGCAGCAGTTGCGGGTCATCACCGCGCGTCGGAATCTTAACGGGTTCAACGCCTTCGAATTGGGCAAGTTGCGTCTGCGTGTCTTCGCCCATTCTTTTGATTTCCTGCTCGAAGGCAGTCTTCATCAGATCGGTATAGGCGAGAGATTTCTTGTGGGCGTAACTCATGAGGATCGCGCACCACAGCGCGACGGAGCAAACGAGCGTTGCGAAGATCAGCCGACCAGTCGGGTGCCCATCTGCAGGCTGGATGGCAGTGACACCGTCGCCTTGTTCCGCGCCGGCGGATTCGGTAGTTCGAGCGGGTTTCTTGGGGCGCATTAGAAAGACAAGAAGCAGCATCGCGAAATTGATGGCATGCGACGCAATGCACAAAATGCACTTGTGCTCCAGATTGCTGAACATGATATACATGAAGAACAGTGAACCGGCGCACCCTCCGAGAATAAGAAGCGTCGGTAACAAGTGCCAGATTCGCCGCTGCGGATCGACCACGCCGATGAGCATCATCCAAATGAAAACCGTTGCGAAATACGCCCAGCCGATCAGGGCTACGGGGATCACGCCATTGCGTTTCCCGGTTTTTGGATCGGGATCTTTGAATGGAAACGAGCCCCACTTCGATTGAATCACCGCGCCGCAATCGAGGGCTTCATTGGATTCAGATTTGCAAACACTCGACAGCCAGCCAGCCACCTCGGCTTTGGAACTGTCAGTCATGTGCATCTGCGTCAATCCCTGATTGATGTAGCACCCGCTGAAGGACAGAAGCAGTAGCAGGATGACGAATATGGCGGAGCGGGTCATTGGGTTTCTCCCGGATGCGGTTGACTCAAACGTTGAGTCGCAACCACGTAGCAACTTTCAGACGGATAATTGATAAGTGGGCAAGATAGCCGAGGATGCCTGACACATAAACCCCGCGGCTGTCCCAGTGCGCAAAGAGTTTGTATCAAGTGGCGACATTGGGGAATTGTGACTGAGGCGTCAAGGTTTATTGGCGTCCAGCCACTTGAACCATTCGATGCGGAATTGCTTGAGATTCGACTGTTTGATGGTGATTGGGTCTGCGAAAAACTCTTTGTTATCCAAGACTTCACCGCGGGCGAGTGTCACGCACATTTGCAGGGCGTGTTCGGCGATGCGGTCGTATTGACCACCGACCAATGCGTGGCAAGTTCCGCCGTTGACGAGTGGCCAATAGTCGGGATATGGGCCATACGTAATCAGCTTGCAGCCTTTGGGCAAAAGCGACTCGCCAGATTTTAATCCACGCAGAGGCCAATCGTCGAGCGCGACCATGGCATTGAGTCTGGGGAATCGCTCCACATAATCGCGCACCAACCGCTGCCCGACGAACGCATTGCCCATACACGCGAACTCGCTGAGGATGATCATGCCCGGAACTTCCGAGGCGCGTTCCGAGAAACCCAGATAGCGATCGGCATGGTGCATGGAGTCGCCGCCATGCCGCAACAGCGCGATGGTGCCATCGCCACCAACGGCGTCATAGGCAGCGTTGGCCATCGCCTTTCCGACGGCGATTTCATCGAGTCCGGAATGAACGAACGGCTCTGGATTGGGAATGGGCGTCATCATGGTGACGATGGGCACGCCTTTGGTGCGAAGGTCCAAGAGAATATCTCGCATGACCGCCGTGTCGGTCGGCCAAACGCACAGACCTCGCATGCGTGGATTGTGGATTTGCCGGAGCAGCCGCGTCTGTGCGCTCGGAGCATTGGCGTCGGCAGCGACCACTCGAAGTTCAAAATCACCCAGCCCCGCCCGATAGCGTTGGGCTGAGGCGGCGAGAATGCGCCATACGGGGTCGTTTTTTGCGTTCCCCACGAAGGCGATGAAGCCCTCCTCTGATCGCTTGGGCAACATGCGGCGAGGTTCGTCGCAACCAACTGACGAGCATAAAAGCAGGAGCGCCGTCCCAAGGGTCGCAATGGTGATGTTGCGCGAACGATAAGAATTGCCTTGAACAGTTGGCTGCGGCGTTCGCGAGTATTGATTTCGTGGCACCATGTTGGCCAGCCCTTTGGGTGTGACGCCGTTGATCGGGATGGTCCAATGTTGGTAAGCGCTTGAGGATTGTACGGGGTAGTGACGAAGACTTATCGCCCTTGAATCGAGGCCAAAGGGCGATTCCCGAAGCGTTGGGAGCGCTTGCAAATCGCTGGTTTACCGATCATAATCTTTAACCGTTGATGTTTACGGGTTCTTGCGATGCGACACAACTATTTTTTGGGCAGGTGATTGATGGGTGTCATCCTCGATGCTTTGCATCGGCTTCAGGAAATCGAGCGAGATCTGAGCCGTTTACGTGCCAAATCCGATACCTACCGCCGGAAAATCGCTCAAGGGCAGCAGCAAATCGCCGCCAATCAAGCCGCACATGACGCCCATCTGGAATCCGTCCGACGATGCCAGGTAGGAATCGACTCCGCCGATCTCGATATCAAAACGCGCGAAGAGTCGATGGCCAAGCATCGTTTGGCCCTCAATGCCGCCAAGACCAACAAAGATTACGCGGCGATCCTCACAGCGCTCAACACCGAAAAAGCAGACACCTCGAAATTCGAAAGCCGCGTTCTCGAGTTGATGGCCGAGAAAGACGAGTTGCTTGCTCAGTCGAAAGTTTTTGAAGCGGAGAACGAAAAACTTCAAAAGCGCCTGGCCAAGCGCGAAAAAGACCTCGCCAATTATCTTGAGAAAACCCGTGACGAGATGACGTCCTTGGAGAAGTCGAGGGATGAAGCCGCCAGCGGAATCGCTCCTTCTGCCTTGGCGGCGTTTGAACGGGTGGCGTCCAAGCACGATGGCGAGGCGATGGCTGAAATCCTACGCGTCGGAAGTCGCGGCGACGATCACATTTGCGAGGGATGCAACATGTCGGTCACGTTGGAAGTCGTCAACAAGCTTCGCAGCCTCGATGATTTGGTGCTCTGCAACACCTGCGGGCGCATCCTGTTTCATGCCCGCGAGAATGCTTCCGCCTAAGTTCGGTTCTCACCGATAGTAGCCGCTTTCACTTAAGCAGTTTCATTTCTTTCGATTGCGATCTTTTTCTTTGGGCTGCCAAAGCGTTTCCAGCGCGTTGCTGACGGTTCTGAAGGGCCGTCCCGTGGCGACGGGGTCGTTCATCGTTCCGGTGACGCGCACTTCAATGACTTCTCGCGATGCCCCTTCGAGCAGTTCGGTCACGACGGGGATTTTCGAACCCTGCTTCGGGCTAATCGCGGTGAGTTTGAGGTCGAGGGATTTCGTGGACCACTCCATTTCCCCTTCGCCCACCATCGCCAGCGCGTTGCCCTTGAGATGGAGGTTGCGGAATTGAAGTTCGTCATCTGAGAGGTAGAACTCGGTGTTGATTTCTTGAAACGCCGATTCTTTTGGAAGCGTCAAGTTGATCACGTTGAGGATCGCGAGCAGCGCCGGGAGTTTGTAGAGTTCCGCTTCTTTGACCTGAAACGATCCGCCGGCGCGTCGGCGACTTGAATCTGATAGCACGCCGTCGATCGACACCTGCCCGACCACCGTGCCGGCGATCGACTTGCGATTGGCTGAATTATCTCCCGAAGAGAATGCAGATGTGAGCGCCTCCAGCGGTACATGATCAAATGTGAAGGCGCCGCCGTAATGGGTGTCCCCCGATTCGGTCCAGGTTTGAAGTTCACCGCCGATGGTCGAGCCGGCGACTACTGCACTGAGCTGTCCAATGGACCATTGGCTGCGTTGGGCGTCGTACTTGATCGAACCCCGCACGTTTTCAAGACCGAGTTTCGCGATCGTGACTTGCGGCGCTGTGAGCTGCCCATCGAAATTGAACACGCCTTGTTTGGATGTTGCCGTAAATGGCAACCGAGCGCTGAGGTTCTCGAATGACAAGCCGGTTTGCAGGCTGAGGTCGTCCGTTTCGAGCGTCCCGTTCAGGCTCCAATTGGGAGCGGAGTTGTGACTGCTCTGGTCAAGGACAAGTTGGCCATTGCGTAAACGCATGCTGCCTTTGGGTTGGATGTTGCCCATTAGCTTTCGGATTCGCCATGGGGCGGCATCGCGAATGGATTCGTTGAACTCTTTGATCGCAATATCGATACGCAAGTCTGAAGCGATGTCGGCTTTGCCCGTGGAGGTGTTGTTGGTGACGCGGATCGTGCCGTCAACGTTGAGGTTAACTCCATGACCGGTTGCGATGACGTTCGTGAGCGTTAGCTGTGAGCCATCGATCACCGCCGTTCCCGAGTTTACTTCGATCGGTATGGGAAAGCGCGGATGACGCAAGGAGACGCCCTTGAGGTCGACATGAATGGTGGAGTTTAAGGTTCGCGTCGGGTCATCCGCGCTGCGTTTCCATATTGCGTCGGCATTGAGCGTGCCGCTGACCCCGAGATCCTGGAGTGGTTTTCTCAAGTGAAGGGGGAACGAATCGATGACGTCTCGACTGAGTGTCATGTTCTGACACTTGGCGCGAATATCGAGGCAGGGGTCAACCGGTTCGCGATTGATGAAGCCGTCGAGTTCGATGTGCCCGTCGGCAAGGCGGCCGGTCAGGCGGTCCACTTCGATGCGTTCGCGATCGATTCGAAGGTGCCCGGTGGACGCCTTGATTGGCACCAAGAGGTCGGAATGGCGAATCGGTGTTTGATTCAAGTCCACGTTGACGACGTAATCAATCGGGTCAGTTTTCCCGCCTTTGGAAAGGTCTACTTCGATTTCGGCGGTGCCTTCCGGGTGAAGCTGCTGAAGTTGCGCCTGCGTCTTGGGCTCAAAGCATGAAAACAACCGCTCATCCAGTGCGACGTCGTTGGCGACAATGTGAAGCTCGAGCCGTTCCAAGCCGTCCTGGTTCGTTTCCGCAATACCTCCGACAGCCACCTCGCCGGTTTCTCCTTGACCTTGAACGCCCAAGATGTTGATCTCATTATTCTCGATGGTGATGAGTCCATCGAAGTCGTTGATTGGGTACGGAAACTGGGCGAAGACGGCGTCGGCGGATTCGACTTGGGCTGTCGTGGTGATTGACCAAGGGGAGGGCGCACCGTCGATGGGTGGACTGCGCTGCATGCTGACGTGCAGGTCGGTGACGCCTTCGGGCGAAAACGAATCCCACATCTTGCGATGTTGCGGTCCCATCCCGGCACAAAGATCGTCGTCGAGAGCGATGTTGTAACCGTAAATATCGATGTCAGCCGGCACCGGCCCCGCCGGACCGCCCGTCCAACCGTTGGCGATCACCCATCCGTCGCCATGGCTTCCATTGATGCCGATGACATTCAGACCATCGGGGCCAATCTCGACAGTGCCGCGCACGTTGGTGATGCGATAGGGAAACTTGTGATGCGATACGTCGGGTCCGAGGGCTTCGATCAAGGCGCGGTCCAAGATGATCGGGGTGTTGCGGCCCACTGCTTTCGAGATCGATAGGGACAGGTCGATCTGCCCGTGCGGGTCGTAGTGTCGATAGAACTTGGCCAGCTTCGGAAGACTGGCGATCAAGCGAGACTCAGCCGGAGCGACGGTTGGGTCGGTGCGCGGCAACGTGAACTGTTTGGCTTCCAGGTCAAGCGCGAAACCGATGTCACCAGGGCGGGTGTTTTCGTCGATCGTTCCGTTCAGTTGCAACTTGGCGCGGCACAGGCAGTTGTTCCAGTATCCGATGAAGTCGAGAAACGCGTGGTTGTTGCCAACTTGCAGCGTACCGGCGACATCGGTCCAGGTCAGGTAGCGTTGACTAGGGGGAAGCTTGGTTTCGATGGCATCAATGGGAATCGAGATCGCGGCTTGTTCGATCTGAATCGCGACGTGATGACGCTCATCGACGACGGGCAGCATCGGTAGGGCGAAATCGACCGCGTGAAACTGACCCTGCAATCCCAGCAGATCCATCCAATAGCGAGCGCCCGGAGTAGCCGCTTCCGTGGCGAGGGCAGCGGCGCGGACGGATAGCCAAGGGGTGCCGCCGTCGATATCGCGAATCGTCTTCTTGTCGAAGTCGATTTGCAGGGTGCCACTTGAGACCCGATCGGTGGTCGCATCCCAGACGACATCGTAAGCAGCGTCCCGTTCCGGGTTGGGTAGGGCTAGAATGTTGAGGGTGAGTCGTTCAACGAGCGCGTCAGATTTTGGGCCGCGACGAACGATATCGACATCGATGTCACCCGTACTGACCCTCGGCAGGTCTACCATCTCCATGCCGCCGAATTGATTCTGGGCCAACAGGTCTTGGACATTAAAGTGACCGGTCGAATCGTCGAAGACCGCTCGACAGCGAGCCCCGGAAATATCGACCGAATCAAAACGCAAGCGACCGAGCAAGAGATGCAGTGGTTTGTGGTGAAGGGTCATCGCGCGACAGGTGGCCAAGGGTTCGTCGCCTTGCCCGCCGCACGGGTCGGCCAAAGTGACTCCCGTTAGTTTTATGCCGCCAAAGGGTGAGAACTGAACGCGATCGATCGACAGGTCGGCTGTGAAAAATGTTTGCAGGTATTCTTGGGCGATGCGGCGGAGCTTGGCTGGATCGGTCATGGATCGATACACCCAGACGCCTGCGCATGCGCATAACAAAACGACGACAAGAAGCCATCGCAGCCACTTGCGTTTGCGCTTCAGCCTGCTTTTGGCCAGCCTTCGTTCCTGGATGTTGGGTACGGTGTCGGTCACACAGAACTCTCTGGCGTATCGGCATTCTTTGGCACATCAGGTGCCACCTGCAATTTTCGCATACCCATGACAGCCTGCAAACCCATTGCGGCTAAGATCGCCAGCGTCGGGATCGCCACCAACCGATAGCGGACGCTACCGACGAAAAATACGTGCGTGGCTGAAACGCAGATGGTTGGAATCAGCAAGGCAATCAGTAGGCTGAATCGCGACCGGTGGGTGTATACCCCAAGTATCACGAATGCGTATAGCGGGATATACCAGCCGGCGAAAATTATACGGATCTTCCATGACTGGTAATCGGCTGCATTGAGGATTGGGCTCCACGTTCTGGCAAACTTGACCCACGATAGCCTGAGGATTCGAATGGGATCGTCGAGAATGTGCTTCCAGGCTTCGGCCTTGAAGTGTCGATTCCATTCGGCTTCACTGAAGTTGGCGACTTCGGGTGCGGATTTGATGTTTCCAAGATCGCTCGCCCCCGTCGCGCCGGGATGCACGCCGTCGTAAAGCGAGATGCCGCCGCGCGAGGTTAACCAGATCCAGTCACCGGTTGCTTGCTTGTTGCGATACGCCCAAGGTAGCAGGGCGATGATGATGCATGCCACCGACGCAGCCGCCCCAATAATTCCGGTCCGATCGCGTCGCGCAAAGACGATATAACCCAGCAGCGCAGCGACCAGAATGAGCGTTGATTCCTTCGCATAGATTACCAGTATCGATAGCAAGATGGCGGCCAACCATCGCAGGGGTGAGCTGACCCGCGACTGTCGAAGTGGCCAAGCGACCCACCACAAGCCCGCGAGGAACGTGACCGCTACCGTTTCACTTAGAAGCAACGATGCGCTGCCGACCAGCGTGGGATCAAACGCAACGATGAGCCCCGCGACAATTCCGTAGGTCGAAATCTTCCAAGCCAACGCCATCACGGCGCACGCAGCCAGCGCTCCGAAGAAGTATTGAAACCAACGCGCCGCAGACACACCGCTTTCGCTGGGGCTGAACCACGAGAGGACCCATGGATAAAGCGGCATGCGCTCGGCTCGGTGCCCAAACTCGCCCACCATCCCGTCGCCCGCGCGATATGATTGGCCAATAGACCAATACCATTGCTCGTCATCGAAGTGCAATGTACCGACTTTGTCTGGTGCCGCGTGTTCATGCTTGCGGACCGTGCTAGTTGCGACTCCGGCGCGGACCAAGATCGCGATCAGAAACACAATCACCAGCTGGGTGGTTTTCGTGCGATTCAATGGTGCTGGTGTCGTGGTCGGCGCTTTCACGAGATTGGGCCACCTCGCGTCAACGTGATTTGGTTGCGATCAAACTGTACGTCAACGTTGTCCGGGAGCGAGGATCTACCGCGAGCGTTCTTCTCTTCGAGCGCTTCGATGATGTCGGTCACGTGGCGAAAGGTCAGGCGTCGCTCGCGCATGCCGATGGCTTCGATCGCCAATCGCAAAACGCTGGTTTGAATAATGGTTGGCAATTGTGCAGTTCGCTTGCGGTCCAATGAGATCGAAGTCGGGTTGCGATCAACGGTCACGCGCTCCAATTCAGCCAACGCGGTGTCGCGCAGAAATTCATTCGTCCAGCGACTCTGTTCCGTTAGCCGTAGGATAGCCTCTCGAATCTGTGGGTTAAACGATTCCTCAAGCAGTGGAAGCAACTCGTGACGAATGCGGTTGCGCGTGTGATTCGGCGAAACGTTGCTCGAATCGTCTCGAAATTCCAGTCCCTCTGCTGCCGCATAGTCGAGGATTTCCTGCCTTGAAAACCCCAGAAGCGGCTTGATGAGTGTGACATCGGCCGTTCGGTTCAAGCGTCGCTTGGGGGCCATGCCGGAAAGTCCACGAACACCCGTCCCGCGCATGAATCGATGCAGCACCGTCTCGACTTGATCGTCGGCATGGTGGGCCAACGCAACGTGCGTCGCGCCCACTGCTTCGCAGACTTCTTGAAAGAACCGCAGTCGCGCACGGCGGGCAAGGTCTTCGGGTGAACTACGCTCAGACGCGGCTTCAATGTTTAGGTCGCAACATTCGATGGTCTTGGGCAATCCCATCTGATCGGCGAGCGACGCGACGAACTCCGCATCACCAGTGGATTCCGTACCGCGCAATTGATGGTCGAGGTGGGCAACGTGCAATTGGTATTGAGCGTTTTCGTCACCACAGATTTGACAAAGGGCGTGCAACAGAACCGTCGAGTCGGCCCCCCCGGAAACACCAACGACTACGCGTACACCGCGCGCGAGAAGATCGTCGCGTTCGATTTGAGATCGCAAGCGTTCTAGAAAGTCGGTGTTGTTCACGATTGGCTACCGCAGACAAGCCGGCGGGTCAGTGGGCCGATACGCCAGCGGGCATCATCTGATCGGCGACTTCGCCCATCAATTCGGAAAGCGTTGGATGCGGATGAATGGAAAGTGCCAAGTCGGCAGCGACCGCACCCATTTCGATGGCCAGCACGGCCTCTGAAATCATCTCGCCTGCGTGCGGCCCGACGATCCCGACACCCAGTACCCGCTGCGATTCGGGATCGAACAGGATTTTGGTCAAGCCGTCGGTGCGTCCGATCGCCGTCGCCCGTCCGGAGGCGACCCATTGCGATTTTTTGACTTCAATTTTAATTCCGTCGCGCTTGGCTTCGGATTCGGTTAGGCCAGCCCAGGCGATTTCCGGATCGGTGAACACAACAGCCGGGATGCAGCGCGGATCAAACACGACGTCTTGACCGGCGAGCACATCGGCGAGGACCTTTCCTTCGGCAATGGCTTTGTGGGCGAGCATGGGGTCGCCAATGATGTCGCCAATGGCGGAGATTCGCGGGTTCGACGTCTTAAACTGGTCATCGACTTTGATAAATCCGCGATCGGTCAATTCGATGCCAGCGGCCTCTGTTGCAATCAAGTCGGAATTCGGTCGGCGACCGACAGCGATCAGCACTTGGTCGAACGTCTTGCGCTTGGGTGGCTGCTTTCCGTCGAACGAAACGACAATGCCGTTCTTCGCGGCTTTCATTCCGGTGACGCGCGTGTCCATGCAGATTTCGGCGAAGTCTTTGCCAAGTCGTTTGGCCAATGGCTTGACCAAATCCGGGTCGCAACCAGTCAGTAGCGTCGGCAACATTTCGACAACGGTCACCTCGCTGCCCAATGAGGCGAGGACGCTGCCCATTTCAAGACCGATGTATCCACCGCCAACCACCAGCGTGTGCTTGGGGATGGATTCCAGTTTTAATGCGCCGGTTGAATCGACCACACGGGGATCGTCGGCTTCGATCTTTCCGAGACGAACGGGCCGCGAACCGACTGCGACCACCGCGCGTTTGAATTTGATGCGGGCGACGTCGCTGTCGGAAAGTACGACGTGTCTCTGGTCTTCAAACTTTGCCGTGCCTTTGATGATTTCGACGTTGAGCTTCTTCGCGACCGACCCGAGTCCGCGCGACAGTTTGGTGATGACTTTGGTCTTCCAATCGTTGACGCCATTGAGGTCGACTTTGGGTTTGGCAAAGTTGATCCCCATTTGGCTGGCATGATCGGCGGCTGATATGAGTTCACCGATGGCCAAGAGCGTTTTCGAAGGAATGCAGCCGCGATGAAGGCAAACGCCACCGAGGGCTTTGTCCGATTCGACGATGGTTGTCGAAATGCCATGGGCAGCCGCTTTGAATGCGGCGGAGTATCCACCGGGTCCGCCACCGATGACCAACAAATCCGTTTCGTGCGTGAATTCACCGACGACCATTTATTGTGATTCCCAAGGTTAGAGGAATGATTATTTCTTAATTGACGCGAGCGTTTTTCTGCGCGATCTACTTGATCATCAAGAGTGCCGGGTTGGATAGATGCGCAACGATGTCGTTCATGAAACGTGCCGCCTGTGCCCCGTCGGCTGCCCGGTGGTCAAACGACAAGCTGATCGGCATGATGAGTCGCGTCTGCAACTCTTCATCTTCCATATGCAGCCGTTCTTGGGCGCGTCCGATACCGAGGATCGCCACGTCAGGATGATTGATGATCGGCGTACCAAAGATGCCGCCGATTGCGCCATAGTTGGTGACGGTAAACGTGCCGCCCCGCAGGTCTTCGATGCCGAACTGCACGTCGCGCACTTTCTGTGCGATCTTGCTGAGTTCGTGCGACAGACCGAGCACGCTGAGTTTGTCGACATCACGAATGACCGGAACCACCAAACCTCGCGGGCTGTCCACGGCGATACCGATGTTGATGTATCGTTTGTAGATGATCTCTTCGCGCTCGTCGTCGAAACTGGCGTTGAAGATTGGAAACGTGTGCAGGCAATGCGCAAGCGTCCGCAGGATAAACGCCATCATGGTGACGCGTGGCCCCGAGCCGTCTTCGCCCCGAAGTTCGCGACGCATGGCATCGAGCAGGGTGATGTCGATTTCGTCGGTCTGCGTGACATGCGGAATGGTCGAGACGCTCTTTGTCATTTGCCGGGCGATCGTCTTGCGAATTTGTGACAACGGCGAATTGATGACTGCGCCCCAATTGTCCTGACCCGGGGTGCCTTCGATGACTGGCGGTGCTGCTAGCGCGGCTGGGGGAGCAGCCGGCATCGGTGGTGTCGGTTGGGCTGCGGCACTTGAGCCACCCCCGGAGGCGGCTGACTCAACGTCTTCGCGTAGAACGCGTCCGCCCGGTCCTGATCCAGTCAGGGAATCG
>BQJS01000123.1 GCA_021604825.1 Phycisphaerae bacterium
TTACAAAGAGCGTGTCGGCGAATCGAAGCTGAGCGTCGTCAAGGATGGGGTGCGCTTTCTGCAAACCATCATCGACATGACACTCTTCGTCAGACCGGCCCGCGTGTTCTTGTCCGTCGCGATTGCTTGCGGACTGATCACCGTGTTCTTCGCAGCCCACCCCATCGAAATGTGGCTGACGCAGCGCCGCCTCGAAGAATCGATGATCTACCGTCTGCTGTTCTGCTCGTTTCTCGGTTCGATCGGCGTGCTGAGCCTTTCGGCGCTCATCATCGCCCAGACGCTGCGATCGCTGGAGCGCAATCGCCCCGAAGACAACTCGTTGGTTCAACGCGGATTGCGCGGCCTGTTCTCGAAGACAGCCTTGGCGGCAATATGTGCAATCACCACGCCCGTCATTTTCTGGCTCGTCGGGCCGGGCATACTCTCGTGGGTCGCCGAACGGCAAGTTCACATTCACTGGTCGCGGGTGGTGTTAGCCGGCTTGCTGACGTTCACGATGTGCCAGTTAATCACCACGAAGGTCGTGGTTGGGCTCGTGCGCATCCACATCGCCCGGCAGCGCTTCGTGACCAGACAGACGCGCATCGAAATACAAACGCAAGCCCGTCGTCCGCTGCCGATCCCGAGCAAACCCATCCCCGATCTGTCACGCGATGTCGTGCTAACCTAGCGCGTGACCATGGCTTGATGAACATTATCCGATGTGCCACTGCTCTGTGAGCAGTGTTGGGCCGTTGGAGATTGCTCGCGAAAGCACTGCTCACAGAGCAGTGGCACAGGTCTCGCGTCAGGGCGCACCATTTTCAAACCACTCGCGCAGTTTCACCAAGCCTTCTTCCGTTGAGACTTTGGGTGCATATCCCAAATCATTTCTCGCCGCATCGATGTTGAAGTAATGCGACGTGGACATCTGCTCGACGACGAACCGGGTTAATCGTGGCTCACCTTTGCGGCGCAGAAGTTTGTGAGCCATTTCCATCACCGCAGCACCGAATCGCGCGACACCGGTTGGAACTTTCTTCGTCACATTATCCAAACCCGCCGCTTTGAGAATCCCGTTGACAATCTCCCAAAGATTGACTGGCTCGCCTTGACTGATGAAGTAGGCTTTTCCGCCGACCGCGTCATTCGTCAGCAGCGCGGCGGCTGCACATAAGTGGGCGTCGGCGGCATTATCGACGTAGGTCACGTCAACTTGCTGCGACCCATCTCCGATGATCCGAAGCTTGCCGGATTTGCCCTGCGAAACGACGCGCGGGACGATGTGATTGTCGTTGGGCCCCCACACCAGATGCGGACGCAACGCAACGGTGCGGAGGTTTCGATCATTGGCTCTTAGAACCAATTGCTCGGCGATGGCTTTCGTGGCGCTGTAGTGCGATGCGTAACGCTTTGGGTACTCGGCGGATTCATCGACACCGGTTTGATCCGCACCGCCGAACGTGACGCTGGGTGAGCTCGTGAAGACCAGTCGCGGCACCCTTTGCTTGCGGCAGCCGGCGATGACGTTTTCCGTACCGATGACGTTGGGCTCGTAGAAGTCAACAAATGATCCCCATGCCCCAGCTTTGGCGGCGACGTGGAATACGACGTCGCAGTTGTGGCAAGCATCAACAACCGTTCGGCGATCCCGGATGTCGCCTTGAACGGCTTGCACACCCAGCTCGGTTAGCTCGGGATACGCCCGGCGCGAAAGCGTTCGCACATGCATGCCGCGCGCGACAAGTCGCTCGACAATCGCCCGACCGACAAACCCGCCGCCACCGGTGACGAGCGCCGTCTGTCCTGAAAATGAATGATTGCTCGTATTCATAGGCGGCAGGGAGTTTACCGCAGTTGGCTGGCTGCCCACAAGGCGAGTTGTTCGCGATTGATTTTGGCGTTGTGCCGAACGTCCACGGGAAACGATGGGTGGTACAGCACGGTCCGGATGCTCGACGTCTTGGGGTTCTGCTCTCCGATCGCCAAAAGCTCAGCCGTTAGCCCATCTTTATCCACCGCCGCGCCGCTGACGGCCTCCACACATAGCACCGGCGTTTGATTCGGCGCACACCCCACACCGACGAGCGCACTACGGGCCACTTTCGGATGCGTATTGAAAACGGCTTCACATGGAATCGTAAAGAGCACGCCCGACGACGTTTGAACGCGGTGGGCTTTTCGCCCGCAGAACCAGAGTCGCCCGGAATCATCGAGGTAGCCAACATCGCCCATCCGATGCCATATCGTGTCACCGTCGATGATCTTCGCGAGCTTCGTCGCATCCGGCTTGCGAAAATACGTCTTGGTCACCACCGGCCCGCGCACACAAATTTCGCCGATCTCGCCGACTTTCAAATCTTCGCACTGCGAACGATCAGCAATCGGCTCATCGGAAATCTCGATAACGCGCAAGTCCATGCCCGGAAGCGACCGCCCAACGCAAATGCCAGCCCCCTCGGATGTGCGGATGGCTGTCTCGTTAATGACCTCGCGCGACTCGATCGACGCCACCGGCAAGGATTCCGTCGCGCCGTACGGCGTATAGATATTGGCGGCGACACTGACGATGTGACGCAGACGGGCAAGCAACGAAGGCGGGATCGGAGCGCCCGCCGTCAAGACCCTTCGCAAAGTAGGCAAGTCCACTTTGGTGTCTTCGCAATAAGCAACCACCCGAGCAAGCAGCGCCGGCGAACCGAATATCTGCGTCGCATGGTTGTCTCGAATCGCCGCGACGATTCGCTCAGGATTGGCCCGTGCCGGCATCGACGGGTTCATATCGGGAATGATCGCCGTCATCCCCAGGGCGACGTCGAACAGCGCGAAAAGCGGGAACGTCGCCACGTCAATGTCGCGATCGCCACACTCAAAGTACGATTCAAGGTATCGCACCTGCGACGCAAACATGCCGTGTTCATATGCCACGCCCTTCGCGGGACCGGTGCTGCCACTCGTGAACAGAATCGCGGCTAAATCGTTGGCAGCAACATTCGCGGTAGCGAATGGTTCGGGTTTCTGCGAACGAACGTCCCGGAGACTCGCCCCACCCCAAAACAAACGCGGACCAGCCGTCACGCACTTGCGCACCGTACGAAACGATTTCGCAAACATAAGCCTTGCGATGTGAGCAAGCGGTATGCCCACGAACGCTTCGGCTTCGATCTCTTCGAGACAGCGGATGAGTTTCTTGCGGCCCATGCCTGGGTCGATCAGCACAGGGACCGCACCGATCTTGAACAAGGCAAACGTCAGCACGAAGAACGCAATCCCCGGTTTGACCATCAATATCGTCCGCATGCCGCGCTCGATCCCGTAGTCGGACAGGCCGTGCGCAAAACGGTCGACTTCGGCATTTAGCTCTTCAAACGAGATGTCGCGACGCGCGCACCAACATGAATGGGCGTGTTGCGCCGACGCTGATTGTCGCGAGGACGGCGGACGCTGCACGATGATCGCCGGCTTGTCGGGGCACTTGCGCGATGCAGCGCCAAGAATATCTGCTACGCTGACAAATGGGTCTAACGTGTTTTGCGTTGCAGTATCGACGGAGGGTGCCATCACTTGGCACTTCCGACAAGCGCCGGTTGAATGGCGTGGATCGGATTGCGATTGAGAAATTCGCGAACCAAAGTGACGATTTGCTCGCCATCATCTTCGAGGCAATAGTGACCCGCACTGGGGAATGTATGCACCGAGGCTTCAGGGCATCGGCGACGCCACTCCGCGAGGAAATCCAGGTCAAAAACGAAATCCTGCTCACCCCAACAAATCAATTTTGGGATAGCGGTTAAGTCTTCGAGATGATCGTCGATCCATTTGACGTCATCGTAGCTGGGGTCGCCCGGTTTGACGGGAATGTCCTGCACAAAGCGCCGCACTGCGATCCGATTGGACCATGAATCGTAGGGGACTTTGTATCCCGCACTGATCGACGGCGACAACCCGCGTGCCGACGCCATCGTGTTCGCCCCAACCGTAAACAAATTCAAACCTTGAAGCAGAAGTCTGGCCATCGGATCGACGTTGCGAACCAACCAAAGCGCCGGAGGCAGCGGTTTGCCTTCGGGCAGCAGGAACGCAGCCGTATTCATCAGAACCAGGCGACTGATTCGATCAATGCGCCGCAGCGCAGCTCCCATCCCGATCATCCCGCCCCAATCGTGCATGGCGAAGGTCACGTTGCGGGTAAGCTTGAGCCCATCAAGGAATTGTTCGAAATCATCGATGCGGTTCTTGAGGGTGTAGTCGTAAACATGAAGCGGCGGTGTGTCCGAAAGTCCGCAACCAATGTGATCGACCGCGATGACTCGAAACTGCTTGCGAAGCTCTAGTACGAGATTGCGAAAGTAAAACGACCACGTCGGGTTGCCGTGGACGCAGACGATCGGCTCGCCCGCGCCCTCGTCGATGTAGTGATAGCGATGCCCGCCGATGGTCGCCCAGCGGCTCTTGAATGGATAGTGCTGACGCCAGCACGTTTCATCCGCCTTCATATCTTCCAATCACAAGCCAAGAGAGGGGACTGACTATTCGAGGTTCACGTCGACCTGATAACCGCCATTGGTGAATCGATAAATCAGTGTGATTTCATCGTCGCAATCGAACACGAATCCGCGCGAAAGCAGACGCGGTTCGCCCGTGCCCAATTCCTGACCGGTCTCGACGTCGAGAAAACGCCCACCGTCCGTTCCGATGACCAATCCATCCACGCAATCGATTTCTGCCGAATCGGTTCCGGCTGGTGCAATCAACCCGCTGGCCGCCAATCCGATTCGCTCGGTGTATAAATTCGCAGAGACGAATAAACTCGCCGGCGTTTCGTCGGGGCCATTGGTGCCGATGTATATTTGGGCCCGCAGCGCCGACGATGTCAGGTTCAGCAGGCGCAATTCCACGCTGTCGGCGATTGGCTCAGGATTGTCCAAATCTGGCTCATCGCCCCCGCCATCATTGGGGTCTGGCTGAAACGAAACATCGCAGGCAGCCGACGAAACCGCCAGAATCGCCAAGAAAAGCGTGAAGCACGCCGGACCAAACGATTTTCCAACCCATTGGTGAATTCTCATCATCCCTGTTTCCTTTACACCAGCCACTGAAATCAAACACCCTCGCGACGAGTCCGTTCATCGACAAGGTTTTTTCTGCAGAACGATCACCCGCCCGAACCGAGCCGGCGATCACGGCCCAAAGTTTAGGCGTTGACTAAATTTCAAACAACCAACTTGCGTTTTCGCCAGCACCGAAGCGGTTGTGATACCCCATTTCGATTCCTCCGCAGGCCTCTTGCTCGCGTTGACCTATGGACGGCAAAGACGATATACTCAGCCCGCCCGCTGGGACGCAGCCCGATCGCGTTTCTGGGGTCTTACCTACCGCTCGTCATGTCGATTTTCGGGTGCATCAGCCCCAAGTCCGTTCTTCGTGAGACTTGGCGCACGCATCGTTTCGGCTGATTCCTCCAGGGTTTTGGGTTTTCAGGACGGCGGCGGCAATTGATGAGCGCCATTTCAGGAGCGACCTATTTGTCCGACCACGCATTGGGACAAGACGAATCGTTACTTATCCGGGCAGCCCGTGATTTTTCGCGCGCCGAGCTGCTCGAACGTGATCGCAAATGGGACCATGGCCAAGGTGATGTCACCGACGTCCTACCCCAATTGTCGGAGATGGGCATCCTGAGTTTGATGACGCCCGAAGAGGTCGGCGGAATTGGATGCAGCTATCGCACCTATTCCGCGATTCTTCAGGAGATTGCCTACGCTTCACCTTCGACGGCTGTCACCATCTGCGTACACAACATGGTCGGATTGGTGGTGGACCGATTTGCCGACCCGAGCCTGCGGCGCGTGTGGTTGGAGCATTGGGGCGATTCTGAAAATTTCGGCGCATTCGCCATCAGCGAAGCCAATGCCGGCAGCGATCCCGGCGCATCGTTGGCCAAGGCCAAGCGTGATGGGGACAATTTCATCCTGTCCGGCGAAAAGATGTGGATCACCAATGGACTTTCCGCCCGATGGTTTGTGACGCTCGCGCGGACGCTGCCCGGTGAAGGTAAAGCTGGCCTGAGCCTGATCATGGTTGATGGCAATTCGAAAGGCATCGACCGCACGCCCATTCACGGCAAGATGGGCATCCGAGGCAGCGAGACAGCCGTCATCGCGTTCGACAGCGTGGTTGTTCCCTGCAGCCACTTGCTCGGTGAAGATGGTGCAGGGTTGTCAGCCAGTCTTACCGCACTCGATGGCGGTCGGATCGGAATCGCAGCGCAGGCAGCCGGCATCGCCCAAGCGTGTCTCGATGAAATGATCAGCTACGCCCACGAGCGTGAGCAATTCGGTGCGCCAATTTCAGGCTTTCCCGCTATCCAGCAGATGATCGCCGACAGCCACGTCGAGTTGGCTGCGGCTAAGGAATTGATCGATTTTGCGGCATGGTCGAAGGACACCAAGCGCCAAGACCGGTCAGCCAGCTCCAAGGCGAAACTCTTCGCCACCGAAGCGGCCAACCGCATCGCCTATCGCGCGGTCCAATTGCACGGCGGCATGGGATATGTCAATGAATGCCGGGTTGAGCAGCTGTTTCGAGACGCTCGCGTCACCACCATTTACGAAGGAACGAGCGAGATTCAGCGCGTCGTTATCGCGCGAGAATTGCTCAAGAGCAGCTAGGAATATTCGTCAGCATGAAAACGAGTCCATACACGGCACCGCGATTAATAGCGAATTGAACCATGAATTTTGAACTGCCCGAAGATTTGAAAATGCTGCGCGACATGGCCCGAAAGTTCGCAGCCGACGAGATCGCACCGAATGCACGCGATTGGGACCGCGAAGGCGTCATCCCGCAGGCGACCATTGAGAAGCTTGCGGGCTTGGGTTTCATGGGTGTGCTGGTTCCCGAAGAACTCGGCGGCGCGGGTGCGAGCTACCTTGGCATGACCGTGGTGATGGAAGAAATCGCCCGACAATGCGGCGGCACCGCGCTGATGCTCGCAGCCCACAACGGTTTATGCGTCGGGCACATCTTGCTGGCTGGCAACGAGGCGCAAAAGAAAAAATACCTGCCCGATTTGGCGACCGGCAAGAAACTCGGCGCTTGGGCATTGACCGAACCGGGTAGCGGTAGCGATGCAGCTGCCCTGACCACGACGGCGGTCCGCGAGGGCGACGAGTGGGTGATAAACGGTGCGAAGAATTTCATCACCAACGGGGTTCGGGCTGGCGTGTTCGTCGTGTTGGCCCGCACAGATCCCGATGCTCCGAAGACCAAAGGCATCAGCGCATTCATTGTCGAGCGCGACACGCCGGGCCTCGAGATTGGTCCGAAAGAAGACAAGATGGGCATGCGGGCGAGCGACACGGTTCCTCTCGTATTCGAGAACTGCCACGTGCCGGCTGACAATCTTGTCGGCGAATTGAATGCCGGTTTCAAAGACACCCTGCGCGTTTTGGAACGCGGACGAATCACCATCGCAGCGCTTTCTGTTGGACTCGCACGGGGCGGCTTGGAAGAATCGCTCAAGTACGCGAGCGAGCGCGAGCAATTCGGCAAGCCCTTGAATCGTCATCAAGCCATTCAGTTCATGTTGGCAGACATGGCCATGGAGATCGATGCGGCGCGACTGCTCGTTCGGAAAGCGGCGGTGATGAAGGACGACGGCAAGGACGCACTCGTCGAAGCGTCCACCGCAAAGCTGTTCGCCAGCGAGATGGCCACCCGCGCATGCCTCGACGCCATTCAGATTCACGGTGGATACGGTTACCTCAAAGACGTACCCGTAGAGCGACTTCTGCGCGACGCCAAACTTTGTGAAATCGGTGAAGGCTCGAGCCAGATACAACGACTCGTCATCGCACGAACATTACTCGAATTACCAGGGGCATAAAGCAACTCACCTGCTCGCGGAGCATGTCATATGGATTTTGATTTCAGCGAAGATCATCGGATGTTGCGCGACGCGGTGCGCGATTTTGCGCGGGCCCAGGTTGCGCCCGGCGCGGCAGCACGCGATCAAGCGCACAAGATCGAACCCGAACTCATCACCCAGATGGCCGAGATGGGTTTGTTTGGCATCTGCGTTCCGCAAGAGTTTGGCGGGGCGGGGATGGACTGTGTCGCATCGACGATCGTGGTCGAAGAAATCTCCAAAGCCTGCGCCGGGACTGGCGTATTCCTCAGCGCCCACAACTCGCTTTGCGTTGATCCGATCCTCGGTTTCGGAACGCAGGCTCAAAAAGAGAAATACCTACCGGGCCTTGCCAGCGGAAAAACTATCGGTTGCTTCTCGCTCACAGAACCGGGCAGTGGCAGCGATGCTGGTGCGGCACGATGTATGGCCGTCGAGAAGGGCGATTCCTGGATCGTCAACGGCAGCAAGATCTTTGTCACAAATGGAGCAGAAGCGGGCGTCGTCGTACTCTTCGCCGTCACCGACCCTGACGATCCGCGGCACCGCATGAGCGCGTTCATTGCAGAGCAACCGCACGATGGACTTTCGATCGCCAAGCTCGAACACAAGATGGGAATCCGCTGCACATCCACGGCAGAATTTCTCTTTGAAAACTGCGCACTACCGAACGGTAACATGCTCGACGAACGCGGCAGTGGTTTGCGGGTGGCGCTGACGACCCTTGACGGTGGGCGCATCGGCGTCGCCGCCCAAGGCCTCGGCATCGCGGAAGCATGCCTTGAAGCATCGCTCGATTACGCCCGTCAGCGCGAACAGTTCAATCGACCGATCGGTGCTTTCCAGGCGATTCAGGAAAAAATCGCCAACATGGCGGTAAGCGTCGCAGCCAGTCGCACGCTGGTGTATCGCGCGGCTTGGTTGAAGGATCAAGAACGCCCCTACGCCTACGAAGCCGCCCAGGCGAAGCTTTTCGCAGCAGAAGCGTGTAATCGAGCGGCCAGCGCGGCGGTGCAAGTGTACGGCGGATACGGTTTCTGCGACGATTACCCGGTCGAACGACTCTACCGCGACGCCAAGATTACAGAGTTGTATGAAGGCACCAGCGAAATCCATCGCCTGGTGATCGCCCGTGGACTGCTCGACAATTCCGCAAACGTATGGGAAACGAATCGATGAGTGCAATCGACAAGAGTAAAGCAGTCGGCGTCGTTGGGGCTGGCGCGATGGGCCGGGGCATCGTCCAGGTGTTTGCCCAAAGCGGTTTCGATGTTTTGATCCACGACGCCAACTCAGCAGCCATCGATTCGGCGCTATCGACGATTGAAAAATTGCTCGACCGAAGTGTCAACAAAGAGCGCATCACCGCCGACGACAAAACCGCAACGTTGAAGCACATCAAACCCGTCGGCGATCTATCCGAATTCAGCGGCGTGCAGCTGTTCATCGAAGCCGCCAGCGAAAAACCGAACATCAAGAAGAGCATCTTCAAAGCGGTCGACGACGTGTTACCGGATGACACGATCCGCGCCACCAACACGAGCAGCATCAGCATCACGGAGTTGGCGGCTGTCACGAAGCGACCGGAACTCTTCATCGGCATGCACTTTTTCAACCCAGTCCCGGTGATGAAACTCGTCGAGATCGTGATGGGATTGGAAACGAGCGATGCGACGTATGACAGAGTTCACGCGCTGGCAGAAGCCGTCGGCAAAACCCCGCTTCGGGCCAACGATCATCCCGGTTTCGTGTCGAACCGCATTCTGATGCCTATGATCAACGAGGCGATTCTGTGCCTGCAAGATGGGGTGGCAACACCAGACGCGATTGACGGCATCATGAAGTTGGGGATGGCCCACCCGATGGGCCCGCTGCGGTTGGCTGACCTGATCGGGCTGGACGTTTGTTATGATATCCTAAACGTCCTGCACCGCGACCTCGGCGAAGACAAATACCGCCCGGCTCCGCTTCTTCGCAAGATGGTGCTGGCTGGCAGACTTGGCAACAAAACCAAACAGGGTTTTTACGCTTATGAGTGAAACAGCGCTCGAATTATCCATCAACGGTGACGTGGCTGAAGCAACGTTCAAGACCGAGTCCGGATTGAACGTGCTGAGCAGCAGCGTCATCGATTGCATCGCCGAAGTCGCCAGCGAGGTGAAGGCTGCGTCTCAAGTTCGGTACTTTATTCTCGGCGCAGAGGGAAAAGTCTTCGTGGCTGGTGCGAACATCAAAGAGCTTTCAAGCCTTGATGCTGCCGGCGCGGCGGAGTTGTCCAATCGTGGCAACAAGGCGTTCGACGCCATCGCCGATTTACCATGCATCACCATCGCGCGGCTTCACGGCGCGGCACTGGGTGGCGGACTTGAGGTGGCGATGGCCTGCGATTTCCTCGCGGCGGTCGAGGGAGCGAAGCTCGGCCTACCGGAAACATCGCTTGGGCTAGTCCCGGGTTGGAAAGGGATTCAGCGATTGGCAGCCCGCATCGGTATCCACAAAGCCAAGCGTCTGATGTTCTCAGCCGACGCCATCGAGGGAGCGGAAGCGCACCAATCCGGGTTGATCGACATCCTCGCCAGCGACGAAGGCGACCTCGACACCAAGATTGAAGATCTCGTACGTCGAAGTCGGCGCGGTGGTCAGCACGCGATCAGCCAAATCAAACAAGCGCTCAAGTCGGGCGACGAAACGCGGGCCTTTGCGGCTTGCTTCGACCATGCCGAATCGAAGGAAGGCATCAGCGCATTCCTCGAGAGGCGTTCCACGAACTGGATGGAGTAGCAGCATGGCCACCAAGCCCATCAGCGAACCGCAAGACGCACAAAGCAGCAAGGCGTTTTACGGCCCAGACGACATCGACGGGACCAACTACGCTCGCGACATCGCCAACCCTGGCGAATTTCCGTTCACGCGTGGCATTCATCCGGAGATGTACCGCAAGCGCACTTGGACGATGCGACAGTTCGCCGGGTTTGGTTCGGCCGAACACACCAACGAGCGGTTCAAATACTTGTTAGGACAAGGACAAACCGGACTCAGCACCGCGTTCGACTTACCGACACTGATGGGCCGCGACAGTGACGACCCGCTGTCACTCGGCGAAGTCGGTAAATGCGGAGTAGCCGTCTCAAGCCTTGACGACATGCGCAGGCTGTTCGATGGCATCGCGCTCGATCAGGTCAGCACGTCCATGACCATCAACGCGCCGGCGGCGATTCTGCTGGCGTTCTATATCGCGGTGGCTGAGGAACAAGGCGTCGGACCCGACAAGCTGCGTGGAACACTGCAAAACGACATCCTCAAGGAATTCCACGCACAAAATGAGTACGTGTTCCCGCCGCGCCCCAGCGTCAAACTCGTCACCGACACGATCGAACACGGCACGAATCACATGCCAATGTGGAACACGGTGAGCATCAGCGGGTACCACATCAGAGAAGCCGGCGCGAGTGCGGCGCAGGAGTTGGCGTTCACGTTGGCTGACGGCATGTCGTACGTCGAACACGCCCTCGAGCGCGGACTCGACGTTGACGAATTCGCCAAGCGACTCAGTTTCTTTTTCGACGTACACAACGATTTCTTCGAGGAGATCGCCAAGATTCGTGCCGCCCGCCGCATTTGGGCAAAGGTGATGCGCGACAAGTATGGTGCCAAACTCGAACGCAATTGGTGGATGCGCTGCCACGCCCAGACGGCTGGCGTTACTTTGACCGAGCAGCAACCGACCAACAACGTCGTGCGTGTTGCGTATCAAGCGCTCGCGGGCGTCCTCGCGGGCGTGCAATCGCTGCACACCAACAGCATGGACGAAACGTTGGCGCTTCCCACCGAAAGTGCCGTGAAGTTGGCATTGCGAACGCAACAGGTCATCGCATGTGAGACCAACGTCACGCAGGTGGCTGACCCGCTGGGCGGCAGTTGGTTCATCGAGCAGAAAACCAACGAGATGGAGGCTGAAGCCAACGCCATTTTCCAAGAGATTGAAGACTTGGGCGGCGTGATTGGCGCGATCGAGCAAGGCTACTTCCGTCGATCGATCGCAGACTCGGCGATCAAGCAAAGTCGCGCGTTCGACTCCGGTGAAGCGGAAGTGGTCGGCGTCAACAAGTACGTCGAAGAAGATTACGAGCGGATCGATGTTCTGAAGATCGGCGAAGATGTTGAAAAGCAGCAGGTGGCTCGACTGACGCAATTGAAACGCAATCGCGATGCCAAGCGTCATCAGCAATCACTCGACGCATTACGCCAAGGAGCGGCTGATGATAAGAACGTCATGCCGTTCTTAATCGACGCAGCCAAAGCCGACGCCACCGTGGGCGAGATGATGGAAGTGATGGCCAGCGTGTTCGGACGCTACGATGGTGGGCCCGAATGGTGACGTTGACGGCTGCAAAAAAGGCGAATCGAATCAAGGCGTGCCACTGCTTTGTGAGCAGTGTTTTCTTGCATCTTCTTCAACGCCCCGCACTGCTCACAGAGCAGTGGCACATCAATACACCCTCAATACGAGTAATCCATGACTGATCATCCCATCCGAATACTGCTGGCAAAAATCGGCCTCGACGGACACGATCGTGGCGTCAAAGTTCTGGCGCGATCGTTTCGCGATGCCGGGTTCGACGTCATCTACACCGGACTCTGGCAAACTGCACAAAGTACGATGCTGGCAGCGATGCAGGAAGATATCGACGTTGTCGGCGTGAGTTTGTTGTCCGCCGCCCACATGACCGTCATGCCCGAAGTCTTGCGCCATCGCAAAGAACTCGGCATTGAAAACGTTCCGGTGGTCCTCGGCGGAATCGTTCCCGAAGACGAACATCGATTGCTCCACGAAATGGGATGTGCGGCTGTTTTCAATCCGGGTACGTCCGTCGAATCAATCGTCGATAAGTTCAGAACCCTCGCTTCCGAGCGCAAACGTCTGACGCTCGAAGAAGCAATCGCCGGTTACAAGAGCAACAACGATGCTGCCCTCGGCCAACTGATCACCTACATCCAACGCGACGAGATCAGCAACGACTGGACACCGCCAGATGGTTCCGCAAAAGTCTTCGGCATCACCGGCGCGCCCGGTGTCGGCAAGAGCTCCCTCATCGGCAAACTTGGCAAAGCCATGTGCGAGAAGGGATTCAAGGTCGCGGTGGTTGCAGTCGATCCTTCGAGTCCGGTTCATGGTGGCGCGCTTTTGGGCGATCGACTTCGAATGATGTGGGGCGAGCCAGGCGACAACTTCTTCATTCGCTCGCTTTCGAGTGGCAAGCAATACGGTGGACTGGGGCCACATTGTGCCGAAGTGATTCGCGCCCTGAGCGGTTACGGGTTCGACTACATCCTCGTCGAATCCGTGGGAGCTGGTCAGTCCGATGTGGCCATCCGCGAGGTCGTCGACAGAACCCTCCTCGTCCTCATGCCTGAAACTGGCGACAGTGTTCAATATTCAAAGGCGGGCATCATGGAAATCGCCGACATGTTCATCATCAACAAGTGCGATCTTCCCGGTGCCGATGCGACCGAAGGCCAACTCAAAAGCGCCATCGACGGCGACCGACCGATTTGCCGCGTCAGCACCGTTCGCAACGAGGGCATCGAAGCCGCCGCCGACCATTTGCTGTCTCAGTAAATCGCACATACTGTCCTAATTGCAGTATCACCAAGCACGTGCATACGCTGGCACTCCGTTGCATGGAGCCGGTGCCCCTTTGCTTGGAGACTGGCGGCTCGGCTGCTATGATATTGCGCTTTGCCCGCGCGGCAGGAATTGCAACCGAATCGCGCCAGAACACCGAGGATTTCACGTATGAATGAACGCATCGAACAATTCAAGAAGATGGCAGAAGCCGACCCGCAAAACGAAATGGGGCATCTCAGTTTGGGCAAGGCCTATCTGGACGGAAGCCATTTTGAAGAGGCCATCACTTCACTGAAACGAACGCTCGAATTGAATCCGACATTCTCGAAAGCGTACCACCTCCTCGGCGAAGCGCAGAAGCAATCCGGCAAGAATGACGAGGCCATCCAAACGCTGACCCGCGGGTTTGAAGTTGCCGACGAAAAAGGCGACCTGATGCCCCGCGACGAGATGGGCAAGCTCATCGCCGAATTGGGCGGTGCGGTGCCCGAAGCGAAGACTTCCGCATCAACCGCGACACAGACGGCAGACGGTGCCGACTTTTTCTGTTCCCGCTGTGGTCGACCGTCGGCAAAGATGGCTGAGCGCCCCCTCAAAGGTGATTTGGGCGAGAAGATCTGGAACCACGTTTGCCAAGTTTGCTGGCAAGAATGGATCGGCATGGGCACCAAGGTTATTAACGAGATGGGGTTGCAACTCGCCGACGCAAAGTCGCAGCAGGCTTTCGACGAACACATGAAGGAATTTCTCCAGATTCAATAGCGATTCAACATCTCGATCGTTCGCATCGATCAAATGGGGCTGAATGAGAATGGCCGACCCAACCACCAACCCGCCAGACGTGCCACGGACCGCCAGTCATCCATTGGGTGATGGCCTCAGCGCCGTGGAGCGCGCCGCCAAGATCGGACTCGGGCCGATGAGCCCGCTGGGTCAACGTTCTTGGCACGGTGATTCAAAACCATGCGTTTCGTGCGGCGAGTTGGTTCGTTTCACTGACAACACCTGTCGCTACTGCAATCAGGACCTCTCAGTTGAAATGCTCATCCGCATGCAGCAGCACAGCGGACCGTGGTATGTTCTCGAACAC
>BQJS01000124.1 GCA_021604825.1 Phycisphaerae bacterium
GGTTTCACAGCGAAAAAGGACGAGAAGAACGACCCGGCGGTCAACCAGACCTTTCGCGTGCGGCAATTGGCTGCGACGACATTGGGGGCGATCGGGGACCGGCGGGCAGTCGCGCCGCTTGAAACGATGATGAATGATGCGGAAGATCCACGGTTGCAAATCGCAGCCGCCAAGGCGCTTATGGACATCTTGGGGCCAAAACGTAAAAAGCAGCGAATGCTTTAACGGAATGAACTGATGCGTTGGTTTAGCTTTGCAATTGTCGCCGTCATTTGTCTGACGCTGCACACCACATTGATGCAGCGGTTGGCTGTCTGGGGTGCGTGGCCCGACGCGATTCTGATCACGGTCGTGTTCTTCGCGATGCACGGGCGGAAGTGGGACGCGGTGATGGCCGGTTGGACCCTGGGGCTGTTGGCCGACCTCGCATCGATGGAACGGTTTGGATTGCTCTCGCTGACCTACGCGCTCGTCGCGCTCTGTGTGCAATCGTCGCGCGATTGGATGTTCCGCTATCACCCGCTGACCCATTTCAGCGTGACGTTTGTGGCTGGCATCGCTATCCACGGGATCTTCTGGATGTACGCCACGATGATGACCGCCTCGGCCTATGCGCAACCGTGGTCAAGCGTCGGTGGGCCCGTGGGCATCGCTTTGTATTCCGCCATATGCGCGCCGCCAGTTCACGCATTGCTTATGCGATTGCTCAGGTGGCTGGGGTTAGACGCGCCCCGATATTCACACGCACGCTTGCGACGCATCGGATCGCGATCGACCGTGATGTAGCCGCCGCGACCCTGCGCTGCCCAATGTTGAAACACTGCTGATTCCACGTGATGTTGAATTAGAATCACTTAGGCCCTCATGTTTGAACAACGCCTGAAAATTCTCTTGGCGATGATGGGGTTTGCGCTGGCAATCCTCGTCGTGCGATTGATCGACATGCAGATCGTCCATGCCCGCATGTATGAAGAGCAAGCCGATAAGGCGCTATTGCTTCGCCCGAAAATCATACCGACAGTGCGCGGTCGAGTTCTGGATCGCACGGGGAAGCTGTTGGTCTCAGACGAACCGTGCTGGGACATCAAAGCTGATTACGGAATTCTCTCGGGTGACGAGTCTTACCACGACGCAATGGTCAGACGGTTAAAGAGGAATAACTACTACGGCAAGAACCTCAGCAAAGAAGAAGTAGCGCGGCGATTCGATTCGGACATTGATCGGACGTGGTTCGATCTATCTTCATTCTTTGAAAATGGAATGGAAGAGCTGCAAGAAAAGGCTGATACGATTTGTGCCCGTGTCATCGCCATCAAAGAAGATGTTTCCCGTCGCCTTGAGTTTCCTGCGCTGGTTCGCGAGGAACGCATGGCCCATGCAGTCCTGAAGGGGCTTACAGATCAACAGCAAGTAGCGGCAAGGGATATTCTCTCGAAGTATCCATGGGTTAAAGTTGAAGATTCAAACAAGCGGGTTTACTGGGCTGGGGCTCCGTTTGCACACATCTTGGGGCGGATCGTTCCAGTCACCGCCGAGCACATGAATTCCGACGTGTATGCTGACGATCGTTTGCGGTCACTCAGGGGCACCGATCGCGTTGGTGGGGCGGGTGTTGAATACTCAATGGAGGTTCAACTGCGAGGTACGCGCGGCGAATTCAAGGAGAACCGGGCGGGCGATGATTTGGGATCGGTTGCTCCTGTGCCAGGTCAAGATGTTCACTTAACGATCCACTCGAAACTTCAGACGCGACTATACGAGATGTTCGGCAAGCAATTTGAGACGCTTCCCTATTCCGTGTCAGGTTCGATTGTTGTGTTGGATGTACGGACGCGCGAGTGTTTGGCGATGGTTTCGTACCCGTCCTATGATCCCAAGTTTTTTCGAAGCGAATACAACGCACTCCGCGATGATACCAAGCGAAACCCGTTGGCGTTTCGTGCGGTTGCAAGACACTACGCCCCCGGTTCCATCGTCAAGCCGTTGGTCTGTCTGGCTGGCCTCATTGATGGGCAGATCACGCTCGATTCGACCTTTACGTGCCAAGGGGCGCTTTTCCCAAGTAAACCCGATAGTTGGCGATGCTGGGCAGCGGCGGGTTCGTCCGTCCGGAAGCATCACGGCGCGGTGACCGCATCAGAGGCGATCAAGTATTCGTGCAACATCTTCATGTACAACACCGGGCAATTGCTGGGGGCGAATACGCTAACGAATTACTTCGACATGTTTGGCCTGGGTAAACTGTCGGGCACCGGATTGCGAGAAGAAGTGCGCGGCATCAATCCCACACCCGGTTTCATGGATTCGATTGGTCGTGCGCTCACGCCCGGAAGCCCGCGACAGTTTGCGATCGGGCAAGCGGAGGTGGCAGTCACACCAGTTCAAGCCGCCAACCTGATGGCCTCTTATGCGACCGGAAAATTTCGCCACGTCTCCCTCGTTCGCGGCGAGAGCGATCCACCCGTTTGGGAACTTCCGGGTGATTCAGCATATTGGCGGGCGATTCGCAATGGCATGTTCGGCGTCGTCAACGATTCTGACGGAACAGCATATACGCAGGCGCGAATTCCAATCGAAACTGGGTACGTGCTCATCGGCAAGACCGGAAGCGCCGAAGCCCTACCCGCGCCGGTCTCTTACGAAATCCCCTATGAAGACTTGGACGGTTCGCAGCATGTCGAAATTGTCTACGCTAATACCAAAAGGGACGCGATCACCTTCTTTCTCGACAAGCACAAAGACGCAACCTTCGATCCACGCGCCATTGACGTAGCTCAGCGATGGCCCGCGACGCTTGCCGAACATGGTCGCAAGCATTCGCACGCCTGGTTTGTCGCATACATGCAAAAGGCCGACGCCAATGGCCAAGCCCGATGGGATCAGGATCCGAGCATCGCATTCGCCGTCATGGTCGAATTCGGTGGAAGTGGCGGACGGGTCAGCGGTGCTATCTCGCAGAAAGTTGCAGATGTTCTGCTCGACGTCCTGGGTCCAGATTTGGATCCGGACTACTCGGCAACGGTTGATGATCTCAGGCAAGGGGCAGATCCGAAACACGTCGCGGATTCGGGCGAGGGGGTTGGGCCGTGAGACGACCCGTCTACGATTTAACGCAACCGGGATGGGCGATTGCGATTTCGATTGCGATCTTGGTGTTGATCGGATTGGCTGCGATTTGTGCGTCAAACACGGTGCCTGTTGGCGGTTACAACGTTTCAAGCGTGGTGATGGCCGGTAAACAGGGGGCTGTTGCGATCGCGTGCGTTGTCATTTCCGTCCTGATTTTGCGCATCGGATACATGCGCCTTGCGCGGTATGCCTATGTGCTGTTCGGAATCTGTCTCCTCTTGCTGCTACCCATGATCATTGCGAAGTACCTGGGGTTTACGTTTGGTGGTTTGGTTCCCGAATCGCGCGGGGCATATCGTTCGATTCGATTGCCCGGATTTTCCCTGCAACCCTCCGAGTTCATGAAGGTCAGCTACATTCTCGCGATGGCGTGGTACCTTCGATTTCGCAAGAACTACCGCACCATCGACGGGCTGATGGCGCCGATCCTGTTCTCGATTATCCCGATGGTCTTGATTCTGTTTGAACCGGATCTGGGCACGGTGCTGCTGTTCATACCGGTTCTATTTGGGATGCTCTTTGTGGCTGGTGCCCGCATGTGGCATTTGGGTGGAATCGTCGCACTCGGCATGCTGGTGGCTCCATTTACGTTCATGAAGCTCCACGACTATCAGAAAAGTCGGATCATGGCCGTCGCCCTTCAATCAAAAACCTTTCGAGAGAAAATCCAAGCCGATCCCGAGAAATACAAATTCACCGGTGTGGGCAAGCGCGAAGCACGCGAGTGGGAAGTCTCATCAGGAATGCAGTTGGTCCGCTCCAAAGCCGCTCTGGGCAGCGGCGGTTTGATCGGGCAAGGATGGGGCAAGGGCACTTATGTCGAGTACAACTTTCTACCGGATCGTCACAACGATTTTGTGTTTTCGATCGTGGGTCATCAGTGGGGGTTGCTCGGTTGTTTGCTGGTGTTGGGTTGCTACGTGGTGATCGTGATTGCAGGCATTGAGATTGCTTCCGTGACGCCTGAGCCTTGTGGTCGTTTGTTGGCGATGGGAGTGGTGTGTTTGATCGCAGCTCAGACTGTGATCAACGTGGGGATGACCGTTGGACTCATGCCCATTACGGGGATGACGTTGCCATTCGTCAGCTACGGGGGCAGTAGCCTCTTGACGAACTTCGTGGCTGCAACGCTATTGATTAGCGTGTCGCAAAATCGCCCATTCACGCTGGCCCGCAAGCCGTTTGAATGGTCGGACCGCAAAGGTGCAAATCAATCGTGATTTTTGGGCGAGAGTGATCCGCCGAATATTGAATCAACGGATCACTGTGCTGGCGCGCAAAGGCTCAAGGGCTATGCGGCGACTCGGAAACCCCGTTAGAGGATCCGCCTCGACGTACTCGGCCCATTGGATTTGGTCGATGCCAAGGCAGCGCGAACGATCACCCCAAAGCGGGCGAGTGATCACTTCATTCGCCCGCAAACCTTCATTCGCCCGCAAACCTTCATTCGCCCGCAAACGTTGTGGAGTGCTGCCCTGTATTGGCGTCGAATTGGCTTAGACGGCGCGAACGTTCGTGGCTTTCGGGCCTTTGTCGCCGTCAGCCAATTCGAACTCAACTTCCGAGCCTTCGTCGAGGCTTTTATAGCCGTCGCCCGTGATCGCGCTGTAATGCACGAAAACGTCAGCGCTTCCGTCAGATGGAGTAATGAAACCGAAACCCTTGGTCGAATTGAACCACTTGACCGTGCCTTGCATGATGAAACCTCTACCGTCTGAGACATCGGGCCGGGGCATGGTGAAACAAACGTTGCTTCTCGGCAAAAACAGCTTCCGGCGTCCGATGGATCGATGGTAAAAGTATCCAAGATCGGGCCATACGCGTCAAGACTTCACTTTCGAGGCGCGCAAAAGTGCAATCCGAGGTCCGATTGACCACCGGATTGCACTTGAATTTCCTTCAATGGGTTGATCTAACTTTGACTAGGGCCCGGTCAGCAGGGCCTCCAGCGCCTCAAAATCGCCTATATCGACAATTCCGTCGCCCGTCAGGTTCAACGCCTCGCAACCACCGCTGGCCAACAACCCGAAACAGGATTGGAAACCCGCGAAATCGAGCAGGTCCACGCTCCCGTCTGAATTGATGTCCCCATCGCCAAAGGGCACGCACGCGTCGCCCGACTCGTCGCACCAACTCGAGCCATCGCATGGATCAAGACCGGGCAGACATCCCGAGCCGCTGTCGCACGATTCAATTCCGTTGCAGAAATCGCCATCGTCACAGGCCAATGGGGTCGAACCGACGCACGATCCCGTGTCGCATTGATCCACTGTGGTGCAAGCGTCGCCGTCGTCGCAAGGGTCGAAGTTGTCCGTGTTGACGCAACCGGTTCCTGAATCACACGAATCGTCGGTACATGGATTGGTGTCGTCACAGTCAAGTGGGATTGACCCGATGCACGCACCAGTATCGCAAACGTCTACCGTCGTGCATGCATCGCCATCGTCACATGGGTCGGTATTGTCGGTGTTGACGCAACCAGTTCCCGAATCACACGAATCATCGGTGCAGGGGTTTGTGTCGTCGCAGTCAAGCGGGATAGATCCAACGCATGCACCGGTATCGCAAACGTCCACCGTTGTGCATGCATCGCCGTCATCACATGGGTCGGCGTTGTCGGTGTTGACGCAACCGGTTCCTGAATCGCACGAGTCATCGGTGCACGGATTGGTGTCGTCGCAATCGAGTGGGATGGATCCGACGCAAGCGCCACCGCTGCAGGCGTCTACTGTTGTGCATGCGTCACCGTCGTCGCAAAGATCGGTGTTGTTCGGATTGATGCAGCCGAGTACACCATCGCAGATGTCGTCGGTGCATGGGTTTCCGTCTTCGCATTCACTATTCAGCGTGCATCCGCAGTCGTCAATCGTGAGTTGGCCTTCGCCGGAGAACAGTGCACAGTTCGGTCCGAGAACGAGGATGCGGAGCGAGTACCCGCCCTCATCGGCTACCGTTGCAGGGTTGATCGTGAGCGCGTTTGTGAATGCTCCGGAAATGTTGCCCCCGTCGACTATGGGCGACCCATCTTTGTGCCACTGTAAAAAAGTGTCAAACCCACCCTGCACATTAAACATGGAGCTGAACGAGGCAGATTCGCCGTCATTGACGCAATCGTCGACTGGTTGATCAGTAACTTCAGCACCAGCGATTTCGAGCTCGGTCGCCGTGCTTTCGATGAAGTTGCCGCAATTATCAAACACCGTGCATACATACCCGGGAGTGGCGGCTACGTCAGTCGGACCGATGTTGGAGATAGTCAGGATATTCGTCGTCGCACCGGAGATGTTCCCACCGTCGGTCAACAAGACGCCATCCCGGCGCCATTCGTACGTCAGACCATCGCCGACCGCCTCAATGATGATGAGTTCGGCTTCGCCCGTACAACCGGTTACCAAGGCTGGTGGTTGGCTCGTGAGTTCCACCGGATCAAATACGGTCAAAGGTACCGTGTTGGATTCCAACGTACCGCACTCGTTGGTGATCTCGCAATGGTAGTCGCCTTCGTCGGCAGGATCTGATATTGCGCTAATCGATAGGGTGTCCGTCGTGGTGCCGCTGATGCCCCCGCCATCGTTGAGCATGACATCGTCCTTGAACCATTGGTAGCTGATCGGCGCTCCACCAGATCCAATTGTTGTGAATTGCAAGTTTGAAGCGGGGCAGCCGCCGGCGGGCTGGGGTTGCGGTGACACGGTCGCACCATAGCATCCATCGATGTTGATGTCATCGATGAACCAGTCGTCAAACCCGGGGTTCGGAGATGTGCCTCTAAATCGCAATCTGAAACTGTCATGCAGCGCATCGGTGGGCAATTCAAATGATTCGGATGCATAGGGATCGCCGTCGGGGCCATCGCCGGGATAGCTCGCCAATTCGATCCACAATTGCGCATTGTTGAGGTACTCGACGAAAAAATCTTCACCAGCTTCAGGTGAGTTACCCGTGCCGGTTCGCTGCCAGAAGTATGAAACATCCAAGCCGAGTGGCACGGACGTATCAATGATCGCTGATCGAATCTGATCGTTTCCGTCGATGTTCAATGAGTTTGAAGCGCTCGGTTCTCCGCTTCCTTCGGTGTTGCTTTCCGCACCGTCAATGCCGGTCCATTTGCTTGCATCCAGGGTTGTCGATGGGAAGTCGTCTACAAACGGCAATGTAGTAACACCCGATTCAAATGGACTCAGGCAACCCCGCGAATCGCGATAACTAATGATGCCGGGGATCGTCAGCGATGCGTTGAAACTGTTGGCGCATGTGATGCTAGGATTCATCGTGTTGCCGGGGCAACTGCAGTGCGGGGCACTCCAATTGTGGCCCAATTCATGAGCAGAAAGATCGGTCGCACACGAGAAATTTCCGTTGAAATCTGATTCCACCAAGCCGTATCCGAATCCACCATCTGGAGGCATGCATATGGCGCTTAACCGCGCAATACCTATGGTGGGGGCTATCAGATTCTTTCCGGTGAACAAATGCGCAATGTCACGCGAAATGTTCGTGTGGTTATTTTGCCAGCGCGAGCCGAACTGATTGAGTAGGGTGCTTGCGTCGTTGCTTGTGTATACTTGGGAAGTTCGCACGATGATCGTTACGATCTGATGGGTGATTCCCACTTGTGATTCATATTGGGCGTTCATCGCGTTGATCACCGTACCGATACGGTTCTGGACATTTGTCACTGAACCATAGTCATTGAAGTATTCAAAGTCAGCATCGCATGCAAGATCGGTCACACAAATGCCGCCACCACACCCGCTGCCGCGCGCGCCGTTTTCTGAGCTTCGTTCTTCAAATACCGCCACCTCTTCATCCAGTGTGCCGCAAGTGCCATCGTGAGGCAGCGAGTCTTCCGAACGATAGACGATGTGTTCCAGTGCCGTGGCATCGACGATGCGGTCTTGGAGCGGCTCGATCCAATATGTTTGGTCATCGGGCAAGATGATTCGGGCAACGAGGCCGTCACCAGCCCATCCACCAGCAACGACGCTTCCGGGGACGTTGGCCAAGGTTCCGCGAAACGTCGCAACCTCACCCATGTCAACTTCTTCAAGTCGACCGTCACCATGGTCTATGAGCAACGTATAGTCAGGAGAAAACACACGGTGCGGAACAAGTATCATTTCTTGATTTTCGTCTCCGAGGCGAATCGTGACCGAGCCACTTCGGTTCTCGCCCTCCGGCACGCTTATTCGCTGAATGCTGAAATCGCGCAGTCTAAACTCGTTCGTAATTTCCGATGCCAGCGCTTTTTTGCGTTCAGCCGACACAACTTCACCACTTGCACTACCCGCGCTGATCAACAGACCAGCCCATGATGCGACGAAGAGTTGTAAACCGGTTGCTCCCAAATGGAGTTTCAAATCGAACTTCATACAATGAGCCTTTCTGCGTTTTCGGAGTCGCTGCCGGCGGCTGATCCACTTTGCATGCTTGGCAAGGTTGTGGAATGCATGCACTGCCGCTGATCGTCTAACCGATTCGTTCGGTTCGATATCCAGCGCCGACTTCAGCTGAGTTTCTTGATGATCATTGGGCGCATCGCAACGGTTGAACTTCGAGCCGACTGCAGATGCTAAGACCAACACACACCAGTTCATTGTATTGGAGGTTGCAGGATTGATACAAGGTCAAAGGCGATTAGATGGCATGCGTCCGAATTGTTTCTCGGATACTTCCATGACGAAGCGCAAGCATACAATTTGTCGAAATCGTCCGCGATTATGGCCCCGTCGCGATCGGCGCATATGAGGACCAGTCGTCAAGGTTGATCATGTCATCCAGATCGTCGATGTTTGCGCACGAACAGGCATTGTTGTACGCAACGTTTTGACCAAAACAGGCTTGGAATTGTTGGAAGTCCTGCAGGTCAACATCGTCGTCCATGTCGAAGTCACCAGGACTTTCACACACGCACGTATCGAGAAGCACGGTTACGGTGTCACTAAATTCTGAACAATTCGGTCCCAGCGATAGCGCTCGAAGAGCATATCCGCCTTCGTTGGCAGCGGTGATGTCTTCAATAAACAGCGTATCCGTAAACGCACCACTAATGTCTCCTCCATCAACCAGCGGAACGCCATCTTTGTGCCATTGTTGAAAGATCGATAGTCCTCCCGCGTCGGCGATTGCGGTTAATGAAACATTGTCGCCCATGACGGCGCACGTTGGTGTCGGTTGAACGATGAAACTGGCATCACCAATGGCGAATGTCCCCGATTCCGATTCCTCCAAGCCACCGCAATCGTCGGTGACAACACAGTTGTAATCGTCGATTTCAAATGCGCTGATATTCACAATGCTTAATTGGGAGGTGTTGACGTTTTCAAACGCGCCAGGTTGCTCGACAAGGGGCGTTCCATTTCGTTGCCATTGGAATGTCGGATTGTCACCGATGGTTTCAACCGCCAAAATCAGCGTGTTTCCCGTGCATGTCTGTGAAAGCGTGGCTGGCTGTTGCGCAATAGACACTGGTTCAAAAAGCGTCATCGAAGCCAAGTCGCTTTCCGTTGAAATGCATCCGGTACTGACCATGCACGAATAAAATCCGACGTCCGATGCATCTGCGTTTGTAATGAGCAGGTTGGCTGTTTGGGTTCCGTTACCATCAACGCCTTCGACCAGTGGTGTGCCGTTTCGCATCCATTGATAAGTTAGTCCGGAAAGTGGCGACACGACCGAGAAACTCGCATCGCCATCAGGGCAAACGGACTGGTCCGCTGGTGATGTCAACGTAGCGACCAACTCCGCCAATTGACATTCGTCCGGGACCAGATTGACGTCGCAATCATTGCCGACCAAATCGCACTCATCCGGTACGGCATTCAGATTGCAGTCGTCGCTGGTCATGTTCAAAAGGTCGCAATCATCCGGGACGCCGCTCGCGTTGCAGTCGGTTTCGCATTCGTCGGGAAAATTATTGTTGTTGCAGTCTTCGCTTGTTTGGTTTGCGACATCGCAGTCGTCGGGAACTCCCGTCGTATTGCAGTCGTCCTCACATTCATCTGGGAACATGTTTTTGTTGCAATCCAAGCTGGTTCCCAAGGCGATGTCATCCGAATCGTCGACGCCGTTTTGGTTGCAGTCAAAAGGATTGATTCGCAAATAGTAAACGTCCTGTTCGCCATTGAATGTTGCTGCATAGGCGATGCCAACGCCGATATTGTCTGAAACCATGTCGTAATAGTCGCCAAGCTTGGATTGGTTTGGATATCCCAGGCTCTGGTCGAATGATGGACTGACGGGGATGTTCGGGGTGAATGACACGCCACCGTCCATCGATGTCGCATAGTACAATTCAGACCGACTGGCATCAGAGACAGCGCGGGTATCGTTGAAGATCACATCGATCCGCCCGTTGGGCGCTACCGACATCGTTCCAAACCATTGAACAGCGTTTGTCGAGAGCGAGTCGTCGTTAACGCGAATAGGCGGATCCCAATTCAGCCCACCGTCCGTGCTGCGGGCGAACATGACATCCAGCGGATCAGGACCGCGTGGATTCACAGACCCAAGAATGTACACATTCCCGTGAGTCGGCCCACCGGAATGATCGACGGCGATGCTCATTTGCCCCAGAAGGCCAGCCGGATTCACACCGCCTGACGAGGTGCTCCCGCCAAGAAAAACAGTTCTGACAGTTTCAAACACGGGTGTGGCAAGTGGGTCTTGCGCGTTTGACGATTTGATGACCGGCGCACCGCTTGCCGATGCACGTCCCGCTATGTACAGCGCTCCATCCGGACCGACTGCGAGTTGTCCGTGTATCGGAGTGAAAGGAATTGCTATCGGAGTTAGGTAACTGAATCCGCCATCCGTCGATCGAGTAAAGACGTTCGATCCGCAACAAGCAGCAACAGGACTCCACGAAATGTAGATGTTGCCTCTACCAAGGCCGTTCGTATGGTCAACCGTCATCCAGGCCTTGTCACCCCCGAATGCCGGAATGCGGGGACCCCACGTGACTCCGCCATCAATCGAGCGGAACATGTCGCATACAAACCCGGCATCCGTTCTCAGGCTGTAGTAATAGAACACGCCTTCGGGGCTGACGTTAAGCACGGGATCACTGCGAAACAATCCTGCTTCTATTCTCCCTGGAAAAGTCCATGTCGCTCCGTGGTCGTGACTGTACGCCCAGCCGGCTTGTCTGAAATTGGACGCGACGGAGTCAAACTGCCGCCATCCGATTACAATTTCATTGGCATTTAGTGGATTGATCGCAATCGATGGCTCGTTCGCGGCGTCGCCGTTAAGGTTGGCACCTGAAAGGGATGTGTTGACCTGGACCGAGACGTATGGACCGCGCGAAAATGTTTGGCGCAGTCCGTTACTCTCCGGCTGAACAGCACTGGGATTGGGCACGTACGGATCGTCAGGTTCTTCTGGCCGTTCGATGTGCTTGCTGTCAATTTGAGAAGCCGCTTGATATGCGTCGGTCTGGGAATCAGCATCAAGCGGTGCTGCAAACAAAGATACCGTAGCTGCGGCCGACAGCAATTGGCACAAAGTCCTGAACGGCTTGGTCATTGTTCGGCTCCGGGATGTTGAAATGTCGTTGGTGCCCGGTGAAGCAACCACTAGGCTACTGGATCGTGGCTTGGATAGTCAACGATTTGCACCAACGAGATAGCGTTGTCTGAACTTGTAAAGGCTTGTCTGAGCGAAGCGGCTCGCTAAATTGGATCTCAATTCTTGGGGCTTTGCATTTGAACATGACGTCCGACACCAATTCGATCAATTCAGTTTGGAGCCGCGCAGAGCGCGTTGTGCTGGCTCGTATTCCAACTCCAATTGAATCTTGCCAGTACCAATGGGGTGCGCATCAACTATTCATCAAGCGCGATGACCTGACCGATTGCCCAATGTCAGGCAACAAGATTCGCAAACTTGAATATTTGGTTGGCGATGCACTAGCGCAGAATTGCGACACGCTGGTCACATGCGGTGGCATTCAGTCTAACCATGCTCGAGCCACGGCGATCGTCGCCCGGCGGTTGAATCTTGATTGCGTGTTGGTTCTTTCGGGCGAAATTCCTGAAACATACGACGGTAATTTAATGCTGTCGAAGATGAGTGGTGCTGACGTTCGCATTCATCCCGACGCAGACGGAGATGCGCGGGCTGAGCGGATGCACCGCGTTGCCGATGAACTTCGCGAGCAAGGTAGGCGGACTTATGTCATTACGTCGGGTGGGTCGGACGAAGTTGGAGTGCTGGGATATGTCCGCGCCGCCGGTGAAATCGTTGAGGAATTAACGAATGCCGCACCCAACGTCTCCAAAATCGTCGTGCCCGTGGGTAGTGGTGGCACCTACGTAGGCTTGCTTTTGGGCGCGAAGTTATTTGGCTTGAACGCGGAAATCATCGGTGCGACAGTGGATGGCACGCCGGAATCCTGGCGACCAAAGCTGACGGAATACATGGACCGATCCGTTGCCCGTTGGCAGTTTGACGTTCGCTTCGACGCGAAAGACATCAGACTCATACCAGCCGCCGGCAAGGGGTACGCCCTAAGCAGCGACGCGGAGATCGAATTCATCGCCGCGTTTGCCGGTTCGATTGGCGTTTATCTCGACCCTGTTTACACCGGAAAGACGCTGTACGCATTTGACGCAGCCGTCAAAGAAGGGCGCATCAAACTGGACGGCGACATTATGTTTGTACACACCGGCGGAATTTTTGGACTCTTTCCCCAACGTGAACTGCTCAATCAATTTATCAGTTAGAACTGATTCTAAGGAACCGTGAAAATGAAAAGCCTGATCGCATCGGTGTGCTTGTTTTTGGCGTTGGCTGCAATGCCTGCTAGCGCCCAAAACGTAAGCTACGAAAAGTATGTGTTGGACAATGGCATGACCGTCATCCTGCACGAAGACCATACGCTTCCGGTCGCTTCTCTCAACATTTGGTATCGCGTGGGGGCCAAGGATGAAGCCGTCGGGCGATCCGGTTTCGCGCACCTGTTTGAGCATCTGATGTTCATGGGCACGCGGCGCGTTCCCGGTGGCGACTTCGACACGATCATGGAATCCGGCGGTGGGTGGAACAACGCCACCACGAGCGAAGACCGTACGAATTATTTTTCGATGGGACCGGCTGAACTGCTGCCGACGCTGCTTTGGTTGGATGCCGACCGACTTGAAGATCTTGGCAAGGAGATGACGCTCGAGAAACTGAACAAGCAGCGGGCGGTTGTGCGCAACGAACGCCGACAGAGTGTCGAGAATGTGCCTTATGGCAAGGCGAACCTCGCAATCTACCAGATCATGTTTCCCGATGGTCACCCGTACCATGGAACCGTGATTGGTTCGCATGAAGATTTGGAAGCGGCGACGGTTGATGATGTCAAAAATTTCTTCGCAAAGTACTACGTGCCAAGCAACGCGTCGCTCGTCGTGGCCGGGGATTTTGATCCGAATGAAATCAAGGCGTTGGTCAATCAAATGTTTGGAACCCTGCCGCGCGGATCTGAAGTGATTCACGCCGAAGCCGATCCAGTGCAATGGGAAGGCGTGAAAACGTTGACTTATACCGATAACGTCCAAAACGCCCGCACGCATCTGGTCTATCACAGCCCCGCGCGCTTCAAACCGGGCGACGCGGAAATGGACCTTGCGGCTGAGATCCTCGCATCGGGAATCTCCAGTCGACTCTATCAGGAATTGATTTACAAGAACGAACTGGCCACCGATGTGAGCGCGTATCAAGCGTCGATGTTGCTGGGTTCGCTGTTTTTTATCGAAGCCACCGCCAAGCCGGGTGTGGATTTGAAAACACTCGAAGATGCGATCGACCGCGCTGTCGCAACATTTTTGAAAGAAGGACCGACAAACGACGAATTGGAGCGACAGAAAGCACAACTTGAGTACAGCGCCGTTTCGGAACTGCAGTCGATTTTGAACAAAGCCGATCGCTTGAACATGTATGAGTTCTATTATGGCGAGCCCAATTCATTCAAAGCAGACCTCGATCGGTATCGCAATGCCACACCGGACACGGTGCGCGACGCGGCCCGCAATGTCCTGACAAACGACGCCCGCTTGGTCATGCGGGTTATTCCGGAAATCAAGACCCCCGACGACAACCCGCGTGAAGCCAAGCCGGAATCCGCTTCGACGAAGGCGTTTGATCCGCCGACTCCCAACTCATTCAAGCTTTCCAACGGCATTCAGGTTCACCATTGGCAGCGCAGCGAATTACCCCTCGTGGAATTGCGATTCATGTGGCCAAGGGGTTCAGACTACGACCCACCAACTCAGTCGGGTCTATCGGCGCTCACAACGGAAATGTTGGACGAAGGTGCGGGCGAACGAAGTGCGATCGAATTCTCGGATCGGCTGGACGCACTGGGAGCGAG
>BQJS01000125.1 GCA_021604825.1 Phycisphaerae bacterium
GGCGACGGTACGGCTGGCGGTGGTGATGCCACTGGCGGCGACGATTCTTCGGGTTCGGGAAGTGGTGCGGACCTGGAATCGCCCAGCGCTGCGGTTCGATTTTCCAATACGTCCGTATGGTACGAAGACGTTTCAGAAGCACCCCTCGATGCGCAGTCAGCCGATGTCATCGCCTGGCTCGCGAATAACGGTGGATGGGGTACCGGCGAGATGCGAATCGACTTTTCGATTGAGGTGCTGCGAGCCGATGCGGACACGCCGTATCGATCGTTTATTCCGACGGACGATCATTTTTCACCGGACTGCGACTTGGATGACGTTCCCGTCCCCGCCGGCGGGGTGCTGGAAGGCGAAAGCGGATACGAATGTGAAAGTGACGGCGACTGTCACCTCATCGTCGTGGACGAATCCACCGACATGCTCTACGAAATGTGGCGGGCCAACATCGTTGGCGATCAGTTCTTTGGCGGGTGCCTGACCGTTTGGGATCTGGCGCGGGACTACGACACCAATCCGCGCGGCGCGGACTGCACCAGCGCCGACGCAGCCGGTTTTCCCATTGCATCGCTCTTATTTACGCCAGACGAAGTGCAAGCCGGCAGCATCGACCACGCGATCCGGTTCATCCTGCCCAACGCTCGCATCCGCAACCGCACGTACGTCTCGCCAGCCACGCACTCGACGGGTGCGACGAGCGGCACAACGTCAGCGCCACCATACGGGGCGCGGTTTCGACTCCGCGCGGACTTCCCGCTGGAGACGCTGCTCAGCGAAGGGGCCCGCGTCGTCGCCCGGGCCATGCAGCGCCACGGCATGTTCCTTTCCGATGCCGGCAACATCGCACTGACCGCCCAAAGCGATCGCTTCAGCGAAGTCAAATGGGAAGGACTGCTCAATACCCGCGACCTCGACACAATCTCAGTCACCGATTTCGAAATGATAGAAGCCGGCGAACGGTTTACATTCACCGGCGACTGCGTGCCCTAGTCTTCAAATACCGCGCCACGTCAAACACGAGCGCGGAATCTCCGCCAGCAAAAAAATCGACTACTTGGTCTCAAACACCAACAGGTACGGGACGGACGGTTGGCCGGTTGCATCTTTGAAGTTCTTGAACTTGCCCGAGTTCAGCCACGTCACGTAGGTCTTGCCCGGTTCGAGTTTGACGGGGCAGATGCACGTCTTGCCGTCTTTGTCGTAGCGAATGTCGCCGGTGATCTTTGGGAACGTGTCGTCGGAATTTTGCGTCCACGACCAGGACTTGTCGGCCATCTTCTTGCTGAAGGTTACGCGGATTTCGGTTGTCTTCGCTGCGTCCACCGTTGTGTCGCCGGCTTGCGGAACGGTCTTGACGACCACCGGCGGCATGTTGGCGACTGACGGCTTTTTGTCAGCGTTGCCAGCCGTCGCGACCAGCGCTCCGACGCCCAATCCCATCGAAAGAATCGCAAATGCTTTCATCGATTTGGTTCTCATGGCGTGTCTCCTTAAAGAAATGGCAAGGTGGACTTAAGGGGCCCGTTTTCACGTCGATGGCCCACCTTCAATACTACGCCATATGGTTGCTGCGTGCAGAATGCTATCCTGCAGGAAGTGGTCCAAAATCCTCATTATTGGCTTTACGAGGGCGGGCTGAAGTGCTATATTTCCATGGCGATATAGATAAATAGGCGGGCGGGTGCATGGGCAAAACGGCAGTGCCGGTTTCGGCTGAATGTCCCGTATTCGTCTGGATGTGAAACCAAATCAAAAGAAGGGGCAACGGCATGGCGATCGTCGGATTATTTGCTCGGTTGGATCAGGCAACCCGCGCACAAACCGTGACTCGGTTGAACGCGCTTGAATCGGTCGCGACTTTTGAAATTGATGACCGCTACAAGATCGGCTTGCTGGTCGAGTCCGAGAGTCTCGATGCCGCACACGCGTGCGTGCGCGAAGAGATCGAACCGTGCAGCGGTGTACTCGGCGTTTGGCCATCGTTTGCGAGCATTGAAGATGAACTAAACCTCGACGATTTGGTGCCGGTCATTTCACAAACACAATCAGTGCAATAGAGACATCGAAACTGCAAAGGCGAGTCAACCATGGAAGCGACAAGACGCGACTTTATCAAATCGGCAGCAGTGACGGCTGTCTGCGCGGCGGCTGGCGGTCCACAGGCGATGGCGCAGGCAAATAGCGGGAGCGACAAGACCCGATGGGTGAAGTCGGTCTGTCGATTCTGCGGAACGGGTTGCGGCGTCATGTTGGGCGTCCGCAACGAGCAACTTGTGTCTTTGCGCGGTGATCCCGAGCATCCGACAACGAAGGGGCTGGTCTGCGCCAAGGCGATGTTCCTGCCTAAGATTGTTTACTCGGAAGATCGGCTGAAGCATCCGATGGTGCGCCGCAACGGTAAGATGGTGCGCATCGGTTGGGACGAAGCGATGAATCTGCTCGCCGACAAGTTCGCCGATTCGATCAAGAAGCACGGTCCCGATAGCGTGGCGTTTTACGGTTCGGGTCAGGCGATGTCCGAAGAAAGCTATTTGGCCAACCGTTTGTTTAAGGGTGGCATCGGCACCAATAACGTCGAAGGCAACCCGCGCTTATGTATGGCCAGCGCCGTCGGCGGATACGTCACGACCTTCGGCAAAGACGAACCGATGGGCTGCTACGACGACATTCAACACGCCAAGGTGTTCTTCCTGGTGGGGTCCAATACTGCGGAATGCCATCCGGTGATTTTTGATCAGATCCTCGCCCGTCGACAGGCCAACCGCGACGTACTTATCATCGTGCTCGATCCACGCAAGAGTCCGACAAAGCACGTCGCCGACGTCTTCATGGATCCCAAGCCCGGTTACGACTTGGCCGTATTCCATTCGATGGCGCAGGTGATCGTTTCGGAGAAACTATACGACAAATCGTTTATCGACAAACATACACAGTTCAAAATGGTCAAAGATGGCAAGCCCGTCTCGGTCAGCTTCGATGAGTACGCCAAGTTTCTCGAAGACTACACGCCAGAAAAGGCACAACGGATCGCCGGCGTGAATCCGCAGCGCATTCGCGAAGCCGCCCGACTCTTCGCTACTGGTCCGACGATGTCATTGTGGACGATGGGATTGAATCAGCGCACCACGGGTGTGTGGGCCAACAACCTGATGCACAACCTGCACCTGATCACCGGGCAGATCAACAAACCAGGCGCGACGTCGTTCTCGCTCACTGGTCAACCGAATGCGTGCGGTGGCGTGCGCGACACCGGTTCGCTCTGCCACATTCTGCCATACGGTCGCTCGGTCAAGAAAGCCAAGCACCGCAAGGAGATGGAAACGCTCTGGGGGGCCAAGCCGGGCACGATCAAGGATTCGCCCGGGCTTCACACCGTCGCCATGTTCAACGCGCTCGGTGAAGACAAAATCAAGGCGATGTTGATCTGCACGACCAACCCAGGTCATTCCATGCCGAACGCTCATAAGCACCGCGACGCGATGGGCAAACCGCGACCCAACAAACCGTTCGTCTGTGTAATCGACGCTTACCCGACGCGTACGACAGAGCTAGCCGATCTGGTGCTGCCGGCTGCGATGTGGGCGGAAAAGACGGGCGTCTTTGGTATGTCCGAACGACGCTATCAACTTCATCCGCAGATCATTCAGCCGCCGGGCGAAGCGCGCTCCGACTTCGACGTGATCAGAGATTTTGCGGGCATGCTTGAAGACCGCGGCGTGGTTCCGCGTGGGTACATCAAAGGCAAATTCCAAACGACCGACGATGTTTGGGGTGAGATGCGCGTGGCGTCCAAGGATACGGCGTATGACTTCATGGGCATCACGCGCGAGCGTCTTCACAAAGAACGCGGCGTTCGTTGGCCGGCTCCGACGGAGAATCATGGGGGAACGGCCCGCCGTTTCGTCAAAGGTGAAGATCCCTTGCTTGATAGCGGTCCCTATGCCGACGCGTCACTGTCACCAGGTGACACCAAATTCTACGCCGCTCCGGACAACCGCGCCATCGTCTGGCTTCGACCGGTCAAAGGGCCAGCCGAACCGACCGACGCAGAGTATCCGTTCTCGCTTTCGACCGGCCGCGTCTTGGAACATTGGCACACCGGCACGATGACAATGAAAGCCGACGAACTTCGCCGGGCCTACCCGAAGGCATTCGTCGAGATCAATCCGGAAGATGCGCGGTCGCTCGGCATCCGCGAAGGCGACCCGGTTCGGATTACGTCGCGGCGTGGGGAGGCCGTCATCAATGCCCGCGTCGTTGACATGCCGCAAAAGGGCGTGGTCTTCGTTCCAATGCACTGGGAAGATGACGCTTCGATGATCAACTACGTCACCATCGACGCCCACGACCCCGGCTCGAAACAGCCCGAGTTCAAGATTTGTGCCGTCAAATTAGCCAAGGCGTAGTCCATTTGGAGTGCAGCCATGAAGTTTAAATCGTTCGCAATCGCCGGTGTGCCGTTGGTGCTTGTGTTGGGCGTGTTTGTGGTGACCCAAGCCAAAAGTGACCCGCCAAAGAAACCGGCAGATGACGTTGAAGTTCTGCCCATGCAGCCCGTCGAGCCCGAAGATGTTAAACCGTCGGATAAGAACGGCCAGCCGCCCAGGAAGATTGCCCAAGGCGGACGCGACAACGTTCAATTCGCAAAGAACGCGTTTCCCCCTGCGCTGCCAGACACGGATTGGCATCGCGAAGGTTGGAAGCGCAACGATTGCATGCGTTGCCACGAGACCGGTGTCGCTAATGCGCCGCAAGTGCAACATCAGGGCTTGCCGGATATCTTGTTCACCGCAAAGTGCCGCAGTTGCCACGTGTTGATCCCGGGACTCTTGCCGCGAAGCCAGCGCGAACCAGGTTACAAAGCGCCGGGCACAGATTCACGTTTCAATGCCAACGCGTTTCCGCCAATGATGCCCAATTCAGAATCACACAAGAACGCGTGGATCAAAGACGACTGCCTGCTCTGCCATCAGTCGGGCATCCAAGGAGCGCCGCTCATCATGCACAAGGACTTGCCGCCGATCTTACTGGAGGCCAAGTGCCGAAGTTGTCACGTGCAGGTAAGGGCGATCGAACGCGAGCCTGTTCGCAAGAAAGTGGGGCGCTAGAGGGGGCGGAATGTGTTTGTGTCTTAGTGGATGGGTGGCCCATGGCTTTAGCCGTGGGGAGCTCGATTCTAACCCCGCAATCGAGTCCCCCACCTCTAAAGAGGTGGGCCACCCATTTGCCGATGGTGCATCGAACCTATTTGTCACAACGCACTAGGGACTGACCAATTCGCGATTTTCCTGTGAATCCACCGTGGTGTCTCGCGTTTTACGGACAGCCTGAAACACACCGATGCCGCCGCCGTCGGGTTCGGCTGATCGCTCGTGGGTCTGCTCCCAATTGACTTTGAATCGCTTTTCGAGAAATGACTTGATGTCATCGTTGCGGGTTCCGTGGAACTCGCCGACGATGACTTTGACGGTGTCGAGCGTTTCTTCGGGGATTGATTCCAAGATGTCGTATTCGGCACCTTCGCAATCGATTTTAATGATGTCGGCGCGGTTGATGCCGTAACGCTTAAACGCTTCATCCACCGCGAGAACGGGTAGCTTCATTACTTCTGCGTGCGGTCCGTGCGTGGCCCACGAAAGACTGCCATCGTTGTAGAACCCGCCGGTATTGCTGGACGGCAGGCATGAGAAGTAATAGTCCAACTCCTCAGTTCGCTTTCCCACGCCGTATGGCACGACGGTGATGTTCTTGTGTGCGGCTACGTTTTTCTCGAGAAACTGCACGTTGTCGGGACGTGGTTCAAACGCAAAAATCTGGGCGTTGGGATATCGCCGCGCGAAGAGAATCGCCGACGCACCGATGTTGGCTCCGAAATCCAGAATGACTTCGGGCTTGACCGGAACAGGAATCCGGTATTCCGGAAAGTCATAACCGTTGGCTAGCATTCGTACGAATTCGGCGTCTGATGTTCCGGTGCGCAAACCAAACATCCCGGGGAATCCGGGCAACTTGACGGTGGTTTCAAATCGTCGTTCGGTATGCAGCACCCGCGCAGTCCGCAGACTTCGAGCGTGAAACGCCGTGCGAAAGAACGGCCGCCAGTGGTCCGGACAGCACCGTCCGATCGCCTTGAGTGATGCATAAATCATGTGGGTAAGCTCCGAAAATGAGGGCGTTTAACGCCGCGAGTACCCACACAATATCGGATGCTGCAGAGCCCAATGCGCCTTTGGTCATGTATGACGGAATACGTCGCATATGCCTGAACAACGCTTCAGGCGTGGGTTCAAACCAGATTCCGCCCGGCACCGGTGTATTCACAATTGGAAGATCGTCTCAGAAACACTCGACCGGTTGATGGCGATTGATCGATAGCAGTAGCAGGCAATAGCGCCCCTGCAAATCGCGTTGGTTTCACGGGAAAAGTGAATGACCACCCAAGTCCACCAACAACAAGACGGACAAGAGTACGTCGGTCGGGAACTCGAACTCTTTGCCCAAGCCAGCCACTGGAAGAGCTACATCCGACACCAGGTCGTTCCATTCCTTGGCGAACATGTACTGGAAGTGGGCGCCGGCCTCGGTGGGACAACGCGATTCCTTTGCGACGGATCGCAGAATCGCTGGACTTGCCTTGAGCCAGATGCATCGCTCGCCGCGAAGCTACAGGATTCGATTAAATCGGGAGATATCCCGCCGTGCTGCGAGTCAGCGGTCGGTACGCTCGCATCAGTCGAGACCGATTGGGCAGTCGATACGGTACTCTACATTGATGTTCTCGAGCATATCGAAAACGATGCCGCCGAACTCGCCAGTGCCGTGGCCGCGCTGCGACCGGGCGGACACGTTGTCGTGTTATCCCCGGCGCATCAATGGTTGTTCACGCCATTCGACGAGGCCATCGGTCACTTCCGCCGCTACAGCAAACGAACACTCGCCGCACTTACCCCGTCTGGTGCGACACTCGTCAAACTGACCTATCTGGATTCTGTCGGACTGCTTGCGTCGCTGGCCAATCGCTTGCTATTGCGCAGTGCCGAACCGACCCATCAACAGATTCAGTTGTGGGACAAGGCCATGGTGCGCACGTCTCGCATTCTTGATCCAATGCTGGGGCGTCGAATCGGCAAGTCGGTGCTGGGCGTCTGGCGCAGAGGTGAATAGCGGCGTTGATCGGTCGCGTCAGTTCAAATCATTCAGCGCGTACAGCGCATACTTGCCTTGGCGATAGACGGCTGGCCCAAACTTCGCGGCGAGCGTTGCATCTTCAGATGGTTCGCGGGTGAGCGCATAAACGGGGCGATTAAGTTTCTCGACGATTCGAATCTGCTCGGCGGTCAGTTGCTTTCCGTCGAACAATGCAGCGATCACATCTTGCCGTGCAGCCACCTCTGGGTGGTTGGCCGGGATGAACCATTCGACGACATCCATGAACAGGAATCGCTTCGTCATCGCAGGCACTTCGCTTTCGACGCCGTAGAACCCGATCTGCTCACCGTCGCGGGTGTCAAACATCAGCACGGTGTCGGTCGGAGTGTTGTCAACGATCCAATCGTAGACGGCCATCGTGTCGGTCCGCTTGGGATAACGCATCAACTCACCATCGCTGGCCAGTGCAATGGGATATCGATAGCCAAACGACACCACCATCACCAGCGAGACCGGTGCGATGCACGCCAGCGTTCGCATGCATCGTCGCAACACTTGCCGAGCGCCGATTTGCATGCCAAATCCACAAGCCGCCGCGGCTGGCAGTGCCAACAGATACGTGCCCATGTTAAAGAAACTATGCTCGCGGTGCCCGGGAACGTTGGTGATCCAACTCGTCGCAATCAATACCACACCTCCAACTGCGAGCATTTGCATTTGCGGGTTTCGCAAGAAACCGCGACGCATTGCCAGGAAGGTTAGCACCAACGGCACAATTGCGAGCATGGCGAACACATGGAAGCCCTTCGTCGCGATCACTGCTGCCGACTTCTCGATGGGCAAGCCCACCAGATTTCCATTGAGCAACTGCTGATAAGTTGGATACGCCATGAGTACGCCGATGCCCATAAAGGCGATCAGTTTGACAACCACCGGGGTTGTGATGCCTTCGTTGCTGCGACGGATAAACCGCACGAACAGCATGCCAGCACCCAAGCCAAACGCTGTGCCTACTCCGACAATCGGTTGCATCGCACAGGCCACCGCCACCGCCACGGCCAGCCCAATTCCGCGACCAATTGATACCCGGCTGAACGATCCACAAGCCAGCACCGCAGCAACCGAACCAGCTAACATCGCAAGAGGTCGCGACGACGGCTGCATATGAAAGAAGTACGTACCCGCCCAACGAATATCAAGTCCGGGGAACATGCCGCGCAACATCGGATGCGTGGGGCTGCGCGTAAACTCGCCGATGGACAGTCCGAGCGTTCCTTCGAATACGCGGTAAGCCATCAGCAGTGGGCCGAATGGATTCATCGCGAACAAGATGAGGACGACCGCAAGCAGACCAGCCCGAGCGCTGCCAATCAGTCTGCGACCGAGGTGCGCGAACAGAAACGTCAATCCAAAGATGGTCAATACGTTGAAGATCTCTGCGATGGCCACCGGCGTCCATCCGGTCAGGCTGACGCCTTGAGCCATCAGTACGTGGTATCCCCAGTAGTATGGCAAGGGCAGTTCGGCGGCGAACGGATTGGTCGGGGGGATGTTGCCAGCCATCACCGAGAATGTGATTGCCGAATGGGTCAGGCCATGGTAGCCGACGTACGCACGCTGATTCACACGGTGAATCACGATGACGCTTAGCGCCAAGAGCAGCGCAAACGCAAACGTGAGTTGCCGATCGCTTAGAAAGAAAAGCCGCGACTCGGATGCAGCACGTGCTTCATCGAGTGCCAACGATGGGCAGACGTTTGGGGCGATTCCTGCCGACGACATACCGGGATTGTTCATGCGATGGACATCCGTGTCTTGTGGCTTGCGATCTGCGTTAGTGCGGGTCTTAGCATCGGTATTATCGGCAGTTCATCGGGCTTCTTGCAGCAATCGCCGCCATCGGCGCGGAAACGGCCATCGCAGGGTCACTCTGGGGTCAAGCGGCGTCCGATTTGCTCCGATAAAACCATCGATAACTGCGCGCATCGTGCGTTTCGGTGCCGATCGGTTGAGCATGCGCGGGATACGTCCATTGAAGCCCAATTCCAAACCGATGATCTCGCTCGTCGTGCCCATCTACAATGAGGCTGCGCTCATCGAACGACTTCACGCCGAAGTTGCCAGCGCCATTGAATGCGTCGATGCGCAGTGGGAAGTCATCTACGTGGACGATGGAAGTCGTGATGAATCGATGGCGATGCTTCGCGATATGCAGGCCCGCGACTCGCGTGTCGTCGTTGTCGAGTTGTCGCGCAACTGGGGTCATCAACCGGCTATCTCGGCCGGTTTGTCGGTTGCGAAGGGGGACGCCGTCATGCTTATGGACGGAGATTTGCAGGACCCGCCATCGGTGATTCCCGACCTGGTCAAAGCATGGCAGGAAGGCGCAAAGGTTGTCGTTGCCCGGCGCAGCAGTCGCAAGGATCGAGGCATTCGCGGCATGCTCTTTCCGCTCTTTTACAAAGTACTCGGATTCCTATCCGATTTTCCCATCCCGCTCAACGCCGGCATCTTCGGGCTTTTGGACCGTCAAGCCGCCGACGCAATCAATCGGCTGAGCGAAACCAATCGCTATCTACCGGGCATGCGCGCGTGGGTGGGTTACAAGACCAAAGTCGTTTTCTATGATCGAGCCGAACGCGGTGGGGGCGAAACCAAACAGAGCATGTGGCGGTTGATCAAGTACGCCCTCGATGCCATTTTCAGCTTCAGCTACAAGCCGCTGCGTTTCTGCCTCGGCGCGGGGCTGGGCGTCTCGTGCTTTGCGATGGTCTATGGTGTCGCCCTCGTCGTGTTGCGGTTGATGGGCAAGGGGATGTTCGGCATTTCAATCGTCGATGGTTACACCAGCACCATCGTCGCCATCTTGTTTCTCGGTGGCATTCAACTCATGAGCGTGGGCATCCTCGGCGAATACATCGGACGCATCTACGACGAAGTCAAACGTCGCCCATTGTTTCTCATCGAAGACATCCACCGCAGCGAATCTCACGCTACTGAAAATCGCCAGCCCGTCAGCGCCCTCGCCGACCTCCTAAACACGCGAAAGACCGAAGCCCCGCGTGATCCAGTTCCCATCCAATCCTGAGCGATCTTGTCAAACAGCCAAAGGGTACATTCCCCAGTAGTCAGCCCGGCCAACATCTCGCCAAGACCATCAAGCCCCAAACTTGATTCGGCGGATTCACAAAACCTGTCATCGTGCCACTTTCGCAATCCGATCGGCGTTTTCAATGTTCCGGCACACGCTCAATTAGATTCGCACGCGCGAAAAAACCGGTGCGAGTGGCTCTGTGGTGCATCGATTGGGTTCGTTCGGACTTCGCGCGCGAGGAGCAGTGGACCCACCGGTAATGTTCCCCATTTGCGGTAAAGATCTGCAAATAGTTTTGCGAACGTCCAGCGCGCCCGGTATAGCCGAAGGTCATCGTGTTCATTGGCCGGAGAGTTCCAAGCGTCAGCACAATGGGTCCATGGTCAACGCCCTGCGTCGGGCGATCAGTGCGAAGCGAATTTCAGGAGACGTTGCCAAATCCAAGCACATCAAGCATTCACATCCAGGAGGCTACGAAATGACGAACGCTAGCAACGCAGTCTTGACGTCGAAAGCAATTGGAAGAAGCAAGTTCCTGATCTATGGAATGGGCGTGTCGTTGGTTTTCAGCGTCGCCGTTCTTGCCGGGCCGACCGCCGGTTACTACGACGGCGTGGATGCTAGCGACGCGGAATCCTTGCGCGACACGCTGCACGAAGTCATCGACGACCACACGCGGTATCCATACACGTCATCAGCCACCGACACGTGGGACATCCTCGATGCGGCAGACGAAGATCCCAACAACAGCAGCAACGTCCTCGACCTCTACAAGAACGCCAGCTACACCAAAGAAGGCGGCGGCAATAGCAATTACAACCGGGAGCACTCGTGGCCGAAGTCCTACGGATTCCCCGATGATGGAAGCACCAACTACCCATACACCGATTGCCACCATCTCTTTGTGTGCAACTCGGGATACAACTCGTCACGAAGCAATAAACCTTATCGTGACTGTGATTCTGGTTGTTCGGAGAAGGTCACAGAAGTCAACGACGGGCGCGGTGGCGGCAGCGGAACGTATTCCGGAAACTCCAGTTGGACCGAAGGGTCAAACGAAACCGGAACGTGGCAGACCTGGTCCGGTCGAAAAGGTGATGTTGCCCGCGCGATGTTCTACATGGACGTGCGCTATGAAGGCGATACACATGGTGTCACTTCCGTTGACGAGCCTGATTTGATCCTCACCGACAACATGGCGCTGCTTGATCCTGATGCATCCGAAAACAAAAGCACCGCCTACTTCGGAAAACTTTCCGACTTGATCGACTGGCACAATGACGACGCGGTTGACTATCTTGAAGAAGATCGCACCGACATCGTCGAGTACTACCAAGGCAATCGCAATCCGTTCATCGACCATCCCGAGTGGGCCAACTGTATCTTTGATGGCGAGTGTGCTTTGCCCTGGATTAATGAGATTCACTATGACAACACCGGAGGTGATACAGGTGAGTTTGTCGAAGTGGCTGGATTGGATGGGACCGACCTGACCGGGTGGACGCTTGTTGCTTATAACGGTGCGGACGGGTCGAAATACAAAACGACGAATCTTTCGGGAACGTTTACCGACGACGAAGGTTGCATGTCGGCGATCGCGTTTGCGATTTCCGGTTTGCAGAATGGCCCCGACGGGGTCGCGCTTGTTGACGACGACGACAATGTCATTCAATTCCTCAGCTATGAGGGAACTTTCACCGCCACCGACGGACCAGCCGATGGTTTGGAGTCGGTCGATATTGGCGTCAGTGAATCAAGCTCGACACCAGTTGGTCATTCGCTGCAATTGTCCGGTACGGGCGACGCATACAACCACCTGACCTGGGAAAGCGCGTCGGCAGAAACCGATGGCGAATCGAACACGCTTCAAACGTTGGAAGGGTACTGCGGCGTTTCAGTCGAGTACGATGATCCTTGGATCAATGAAATCCATTACGACAATAGCGGTGCGGACACGGGCGAGTTCGTCGAGATCGCGGGGCCAGCCGGTCTCAGTTTGAGCGACTGGGATATCGTCGCCTACAACGGTAGCAGTGGTGCAAGTTACAAAACCACTGGACTCAGCGGGACCATCCCGGACCAGGACGAAGGATTCGGCACGCTGGCATTTTCAATCAGCGGGTTGCAAAACGGTGCGCCGGACGGTTTGGCGCTCGTCGACGACGTCGGTACGGTGATTCAATTCCTCAGTTACGAGGGCTCGTTCACCGCAACCAACGGCCCAGCCGACACGATGACTTCGACGAACATCGGCGTTAGCGAAACCGGTTCAACACCATCCGGTTATTCGCTGAGATTGTCAGGTTCAAATGGGTGTGACTACACAGACTTCACGTGGCAGTCGCCAGCCGCAGACTCGGATGGCTCGGTCAATTCGGGGCAGTCGTTCTCTTCCAGTTGCCCGTAGACGACGAAGCCACATACGAGCACTCGCTGGTCCGTCGATTCAGTTGGCGTCTTCAGATGGTTCGACGACGAGGACGTTGGAAGCGAGTTCATCGGAAAGTCTTTCGCCCAAGCCGGCTTCCTTCGTTCGACGGCGGAGGAGGTCGGCCGGTTTGGTTCCGCGCGGGAGGCGACCGAGGTTACAGATGGGTTCGCCGGGGCTGATCGCCGGTAAAGTGGTCATGCCGATGACGATGGCATCGAACGGTGAATTCACGGTGTTCTTTTCGGTGCCCAAAAGGGTCGTGTTGGTCGCGAGCGGTTGATCCTTGCTGATGATGTCGCCGGGTTTGATATGGAATTGCAGGAAGCCGCCGTTTTCGGCACGCATCCACTTGGATTTGTTGACGATCACCTGAAACGATGCGGTGTCGGGTTCGCCGTCGAGCATGTCCAAACCGCGCAGGACGTTCTTGATTCCGACCGTCGCAGATTCGACGATGCTGGGCTCAACCTTCCAGACTTCGCCGCCTTCCATGATGATGGTGGGGCAGCCCGCTCTGCAGGCTTCGCGTCGAAACGCGCCTTGCGGACCCTTGGTATTGATGATGATTTCTGACCCGAACGATTCGGCGAGCTTGCGCACTTCGGGATCGGACATGTCACCGCGAACATTCGGGTAATTCGTGCGCCGGACGGCGGCTGTGTGGAGGTCGATACCATAATCGCTGCGCGACACGATTTCTTCAAAAATGGTCGCAGCCATTCGACCGGCTTGGCTTCCGGTTGTGGATCCTGGAAAGCTGCGGTTGAGGTCGCGACGGTCGGGCAAGTAGCGCGAGTGTCGATCGAAGGACAAGATATTCAACACCGGAACAAGGATGACGCTTCCCCGAGTGAGCTTGAAGGATTCGTCTTGCACGAGCGAGCGAATGGCACCCGTTCCATTGATTTCGTCGCCATGTAATGCGGCAGTCACGAAAACCGTGGGGCCCGGTTTGGCGGCCCGTTGAATGTGAATCGGTATACGAACAGTCACGCCCGAGTAGGCTTCGCCGACCGCCAGCTTGACATTGTGCGATTCGCCGGGTTTGACCGACGTACCATTCCATTCATCGATGGATTTTCGAATTCGTTCCATGAGATTTCAACTTCCGGCCTTCAGCGACCGGTCAATCCTGCGAAGGAAGGTCCTGCATTTTCGGGCGGAGTCTCCTCCGCGTCTTCTCCGGTATCATCGCTCGCATGCCTTCGAGCTTACCAAAGCACAATAAGCGGTCGTGAGATTCAAGCTCCCGACTCGAACGTGGATTGGGGATGACGGTGGTGCCCCGATACAGTGTCAGCACGTTGATGTCTCGATCCCGCAAGCCCGACTCCCCGATCGTGCTGCCCACAAATTCCGACCCCTCAGGGATATGGATTTCGGTGACGCCGTAACCACGGCTGACGGTCAGCCTTTGGCGTAAGTCGATTTCCGGGAAGCTCACCTGTGCGGAAATGAAGTCGATGATCGATCCGGCAATATCGAGTTGGGTGCAAGTTTCAATGCCCTCCAGTCCTGGCGATGAGTTGATTTCCATCACCTGTGGACCGTCCTTCCCTTCCAACATGTCGACGCCGGCCACCCGCAACCCCATGATCTGTGAAGCCCGAATCGCCGTCTCACGATAGTTGTCATCCAGTTCAATGGCCTCAGTGATTCCACCGCGAT
>BQJS01000126.1 GCA_021604825.1 Phycisphaerae bacterium
GTGCATCCCACGGTGCGGCGACGGTTGTGATTGAAGGGGTGCTTAAGACCATCGTCTACGGTGGGGGGCTTGGACTGGTTTCAGCCGCATTGCTGACATTGGTCATGAAACGGTACTGGGTCCCCGACTATCTGCAGAATGCCATGTCGCTGATGTTGGTGCTGGCGACGTTCGCGATTTCCAATCAACTTCAGCACGAGTCCGGATTGCTCGCTGTGACGGTCATGGGGTTTGTGCTGTCAAACCAGAAGAAGGTGGACGTTCATCACATCGTTGCATTCAAGGCGAACCTGCAAGTCCTGTTGATCGCGGTTTTGTTCGTTGTGTTAGCCGCACGATTGGCGCCGGCTGATCTTATTTCGCTTGGCTGGGGTGGCGTCGCTTTTGTGGCGATTCTGATCTTTGTCGGTCGACCTTTATCAATATTCGGTTCGACGCTGGGATCCAAACTGCGTCGCAATGAAGTTGCGCTATTGGCCTGGATGGCACCGAGGGGAATCGTCGCAGCCGCGGTGTCAGCCGTGTTCGCATTGCGTCTTGAGGAAAGTGGTTTTAAAGATGCGAGCGTTCTCGTACCCGCAACGTTTGCCGCGATCGTGGGAACAGTAGCGGTGTATGGCTTGACCGCACCATTTGTCGCCCGTCGATTGGGCGTTGCCGACGCCGATCCGCAGGGCATGTTGATTGTGGGGGCCCATCCATTTGCCAGACAGCTGGCCAAGCTGCTAACCGAGCGATCGTTTCGCGTGCAATTGGTCGACAGCAATCACGAAAACATCGCAGCCGCTCGGATGGACGGCTTGCGGACGTTTCACGGAAGCGCACTTGCGGAACGTGCGGAAGACGAGCTTGACTTAGGTGGGTTGGGAAAACTGTTGGCCCTCACGCCCAACGACTCGATCAACATTCTCATCGTTCAGCATTATGCCGAAGTGTTCGGCAAGGCGAATAGCTATCAGTTTTCTCCCCGAAAGTCATATGCAAAGGCGCATTCATTCGATAATCGCCGTCACGGCCGACCACTCTTCAGTGAAGGGGCTGACTTCGATCACTTGAGTGACTGCGTCCGTCGCGGGTTCTCGCTCAAAGCCACACCGCTCACCACGGAATTCGGAGTCGAAGAGTTTAAGGCCCGATACGGCGAGTCACACGTGCCTCTGCTGACGATTACCGAATCGAAACGCATTCGGTTGTTTACGGCGGACCGCCAAGTGACGGCTGAGGCGGGCGAAACGATCGTCGCGCTGGTTGAAGATCCACTGAATGAAACTCAACCGAATTCGCTCGCTGAGTCCAGAGTTGCCGAAACCGAATCCGCGGGGGCCGCAGACGAATCCTGATGCAGTGAGGAGATCACGCGCTCGTCGGTGTTCCATCTGCCAATTCGAGTCGGTTGCGGCCTTTCTCCTTGGCGATGTAAAGTGCCGTGTCGGCGAGTTTCAGCAATTCGTAGACGGAGTTGGTCTGTTGATTCATTGTGGAAAGGCCGGCGGACATCGTTACAGTGATTCGTTCGCCTCGGACTGCAATTGAGGTCGTGGCGACAGATGTACGAACGCGTTCAGCACCTTGGTACACCTCTTCAGCAGTCCCCCCGCTGAAGACGAGCAGGAATTCCTCGCCGCCAATTCGACCGACCATTTCGCTGGACCTGGTAGCATTCCGAATCGTCTCAGCCACCGACCGTAGGGCTTCGTCGCCGATATCGTGACCGTAGGTATCGTTGATCAACTTGAATTTGTCGATGTCAAAGATTACGCAGCTAACGGACGAGTTATCGCGTTGGGCCCGCGACCAGCAGACGTTGAGATGATCCATTATGGCTCGGCGATTGGGCAATCCGGTAAGCTCGTCGGTGCTGGCCAAGTGTTGAAGTCTGTCATTGGCGACCTCGAGTTCCCGATTGACTGTGGCTAGGACAAGTGACTTCTCATGCAACTCCTGTTCAATCATCCTTTCCGCGGTGATCTCACGCGAGATTCCCATGACGCCGATCGTCTCGCCTTCATGATTGCATAGGCGAACCGATCGAAGGCTTGCTACAAATACTTCACCATTTTTTCGTCGGTTGAGCACTTCTGTGTTGGCGGTATTGCGGAACGTATCGATGCGTATGGGCCAAGCGTCGCCAGGCTCGGCGTAGAGAATGTCAACGGATTCACCGATGACTTCGTCGCGTGTGTAGCCAAATGATTTCTCAGCGGCAGGGTTGAATTCAATGATGCGCAGTGTGATGTCCGTTGAAATGATCATGTCGACCGACGCATCGATGAGCAATTGAGCGTAATCGCGAGCGTCGTGAATGTACGCCTCGATTTGAGCGCGGACGTCGGGCGCGTGCGTGGTCGGTTCGAACTCTTCCGGCTTCCCGACTGGAACGCGCACCACGTCCTGATTTAGTTTGCGTTCAGACATATTTGAATTCGTCTTTGCGATTCCGGGACAACAGGCGAGGCGCATCAGCCACCATGGGGACAAGGTTGTCGATGATGCATTCGCCTCTCGGTCGGATAGCCGATCGGATTAGGGGCCCATTCTCTTGTATTGAGATCGGCATCGAACGCCCTCAACCTTCCAAAACAACAATTAGACACGCCAAAGCGGTGGGTAAAGTATGTAGATTTTCAGAAGTTACTCCTCATGAACTTGAAAAGGCGGCCGTAGAACCAGAACGAATCAATTTATGGGCGAATTATTCCGACGAATTTTACCGGACGAAGTTACTTCTGATCGTACGACATGGGTCATCTCGCAATGCGAAGATTCGGACAACTTGCAGCAATCGTTCGCCAAACAGTTTGGATTGTGGCTGTGTTTGTGATCGGTTGCATGACCGCGCCCACGCCTGAAGGGGCCGCTTTGCCTGAAGATGAATTCGGGGGCTCGGGTCTCGACCAGCGCATCGTAGATTCCCTTGACGTTGGGTTCGATCGCCAATTGCTTTTGATCGACAATGGTGGGTCCGGCGAAGTACAACTCGTTACCGAGAGAACGCGTCAAGCCATTCTCGAATCGGGTGACGCTGATGTGTATTTTCTCGTGTTCCCATTGCCTGGCCCGGAAGGCCCCGCTGGTCCACAAGGTCCGCCTGGCCCCGAAGGTGCTGAGGGGCCGAAGGGAGCCGACGGTTCGCCGGGAGAGACAGGAACAATCGGAGAAGGAGTTGGCGTCACCATTGCAGAAGTCAATACGGCGGTAAACACGCATGCAGGGTCGGCCGCCGCGCATCACATGCGATATTCAGATGCCGATGCGATTGCTGCAGTGTCGCCGTTAATCGGTGGGCCATTGGTCGGTGAGGTTCGGATGTGGGCGGGTTCGATTGGGACGATTCCTGCCAATTGGCTGCCTTGCGATGGGGCAGCCGTGTCGCGCACGACCTATGCTGATTTATTCTCCGCGATCGGAACGATCTATGGTGTGGGCGATGGTTCGACCACTTTCAACCTACCAGACTTTCGCGATCGTTCACCAATGGGAGCAAGGCAGGATGATGTCGGCGTACCCAAAACAAACGTTACTGGAGTTCTAACGCAAAGCGGCGGGGCGGCGCAACATACGTTGACCACCGCCGAAATGCCCGTACACGACCACGACATTACCCACACGCACGATGTCGATACGATTACGGGTGTTGGAACCGTTGGTCCCCCGACAGCTGCAGGCGCGATCGGGACAGTTCAAACCAGCGGTCCCACACCGAGCCTTTCAGGGACGGCCGGAAGCGGAAATCCGCACAACATTCTTCATCCGTACTTTGCGATTACGATGATCATCCATGTCGGCACTTAGAATCGCATCCAATCCGAACCCCATTTTGGCACGTAGTGGGCAGCGTTCGTCATACGCGTTCAGTTTCTCATCGGGGCCAGTAGACGATATCGTCTTCCGCTGAATCATCGTCTGGCTGTTCCAGCGTTGCGTTCTGCCCTCGGTCATCGACCAAGTTGTGGCCAACGCTGTACAGGGTGAATTCGCCATCGTCCAACATTCTGTATCGCAGATTCAAGCCGCTGTAGGCATCGGTGGCGTCCGGTTTTGCATCGAGCGAGCCGAGGCGGGCCGGGAGTTCGCCGCGCTTTGATTCAAATTCGAGGATGGCGTGTATCACTTTCACCGCTCTCGCCATCATCGCCCCTTCGCGAATCAACTGGTCAGCGCGGGATAGGTTGGGCAGCGCGCTTGAGATCAGCGCGAAGCGGTTACGCGTTTCGGGGTTTTTGTTGAAAGTTTCGAGAACTTCGCCGGTTGTTTCTCGCCGCGCGTCGTAGAGGGGTAGCTCACGCAACTCGGTCATTTGGTCCCAAAGTTTGGCGTACTGTTCGAGCGTTTTGCGTCGGTCTGCGTGGTTGGCCGCTTTGGCAAGGAATTCCAGATCGCCCTCATTTCCGTTCATCCACATGCTGCACACTTTCACAAATTGGCTGGGAATCGGTCGGCCGCTACCCTTGCCGTCATCCGTGAAAACGTATTGCACGACGTCCTGAAACATGACTTGTTCGCCGTCGAAGCGCGGACGGATCACATCAGGGTCCATCGTCAAAAAGTGACTGGAAGCAATGACGTTCAAGTCATCTTCCGTGAGTGAATCGCGACGGTCGTAGATCGTCGTCAGCATTTCACTCGTAGCCAAATCGATGATCGCCCGTCCAACCAATTGATCGATGGTGGTCTCGCCGTACATCAGCAAGGCACCCAAGCGGTGCGCGGTGTCGAGCGAACGAAACGCTTGTTCAAAATCGTCGTTCTGCAAATGCATCCGGGCGTCAATCACCATCATCCGTGCCAGCGAACGCATCTCGCCGAGATTGGGAAGGAGGATGGCCAGCGTGGGGGGCATCATGGGATCAGGTTCGGCGTCGAGTTGCGGTGCATCTTCACCGCTGAGGATTGCCCTCTGCCGCATGAATTCGACGTTGACCCTGTTGTCGTAGATGAAACCATAGCTCTTCTTGTTCGCCGCTTCTTCAATTGTCGGTATCAGTGCTTCATTGGCATTCACCCAGGCGACGGCGTCGGTCCAGGACGCATCTCCGGGAAAGGGTAGCGGTTTGCCCACCGATTCGGGCTGGGATTTAAACTTGAGCAAAGCGTCGCGCAGCACGGGCCAGGCGCGATCTTCCTCCGGTGTCTGCTTGACCCGTTCGTTGATTTTTTCGACGTAATCGACCGAGGGCGTCGGTTCACCGAGGAACAAGTACGCGGCGAATCCTCCAGCGAGCACAGTTCCTGTTGCCAGCGTCAGCATTGCTGCAATGGTTACTTTCCAAATCATCGGTCGTCCCTTTCGCTTGCTGCGTCCGATCAGCTGGGCGGCCAGCGTTGGGTCGCCGAAAGCATCGTGCAACATTTCTATCGATTCATCAGGCGCGATGCCGTCGTCGAGCATTTCGCGCATCCCTTCGTGAAAATGACTTTCCAACTCGGCGCGCACATCGCGCCTTTCGGACGGCCACAACCTTGCGGATCGAACCACGCGTTCGACGATGGTTTGCAGTGGGTCGGGCAGTCCGTTTTTACCATTCACTTTGAGCAACTGTTGCGTCTTGACCGTCATTGCCGAATCCAGGCGAGCTGTGTTTCGGTTGCACCGCCCACGAGTTCATGCATGCCGCGGACGAGGGCCTCCCACTGGGTGAGGTCTCGCTCCAGACGTTTGAGTCCCTTATCGGTCGGTTTGTAATACTTGCGCTTGCGCCCGTTCTCTGAGGATTGCCAGTCGGCTTCGACAAGGCCTTGGGCTTCGAGGTTGTAGAGCAGCGGGTAGAGGGTGCTCTGACCGAGCTTGAGCACGCCGTCGGACCGCTTGCTCATCTCGCTGACCAATTCGTAGCCATACATGGGCCGCCGCCGAAGCAGTCGCAAGACCGCCAGCGGCAGTACGCCCTTCAGTAATTCGCGTTCCAATTGCATGATCCACCGTCCTTATAGGTTGTATAACATAGTATGCGCCACATATCTTGTGTTGTCAAGTAGATCCTCCGCCTTTTTCGCAGTTTTTCAGGGATTTCGTTCGGTTTGGTTGAACCGGTCGGCGCACGATTCTGAGGATAGGGGCGCGAGCAGTTGCGGCATTTCGCGCGGTGGTCCTGGTCGGTTCTACAGAACGATGCGCTCAACATGTACGCCTATTTCGCTGAATCGCAGTTGAGTGGGTACCTCGGGATGGATGGCACGTTTATTGCAACTCCTTCCAAGGGCGTACCTGCACTCAATTCTCATCACTCGATTTAGTCATCCGTACAGGCACGCAAGTACCACCTTGTGGCGGTACTCCTTTTATCACTCACCTAGGTGCAAGGTTTTGATATGAGCGCACGACACAGGTTGATCATTCTTGGGGCGGCGGGTCGCGACTTTCATGACTTCAACGTCTATTGGAAGAACCGTGACGACATTGACGTCATTTGCTTCACTGCCGCACAGATTCCCGACATCGATGGGCGAACGTATCCGGCTGAGCTTGCTGGAAAGCGTTACCCTGAAGGGATCCCGATCTATCCGGAAGCCGACCTCAAGCGTTTGATCAAAGAACATCGGGCCACCATGTGTTCGATGTCGTACTCCGACACAGCCCACGTCGACGTGATGCACAAGGCATCGTTGGTGAATGCGGCTGGCGCGAACTTTGCACTTCTCGGCACCAATGCGACGATGATCGCCAGCAAGAAACCGGTGATTGCGGTGTGTGCCGTGCGCACCGGTTGCGGCAAGAGTCAGACCACCCGCGCCATCGCGAACATCCTCAAATCGATGGGCAAGCGTACAGTGGCGGTGCGCCATCCGATGCCATACGGCGACCTGCGCGAACAAATCTGTCAGCGCTACGCAAGCATCTCCGATATGGACCATCACAAGTGCACCATTGAAGAACGCGAAGAATACGAACTGCACATCGAAGCCGGCAACATCGTTTATGCCGGCGTTGATTACCAGCGCATCCTCGATGAAGCCGAGAAGGAAGCCGACGTCGTCCTCTGGGACGGAGGCAACAATGACACACCGTTTTACAAGCCCGATCTGTACATCACCGTCGTCGACCCGCATCGGCCGGGCCATGAAATCGCCTACTATCCAGGCGAAACCAATCTTCGCGCGGCGCACGTGGTGATCGTCAACAAGATGGGAACGGCCGATCAAGCCGATATCGATGAAGTGTTGGCCAACGTTCGAGACGTCAATCCCGGTGCGGAGATCATCGAGTGCAATTCGCCACTGACGATCGATGGGGCGGAACAAATCAAGGGCAAGCGCGTGCTCTGCGTGGAGGACGGACCAACGGTCTCGCACGGAGAAATGCCTTATGGCGCTGCGCACGTTGCGGCAGAACAGAACGGTGCGGCGGAGATTATCGATCCACGACCATTCGCCACGGGTTCCATCAAGGACACGTTCGAGAAATACCCGCACTGCCAAGCCGTGCTGCCCGCGATGGGATACGGCGCTGCGCAAATCAGCGAGCTTGAGAAAACGATCAACGATTCAAATTGTGATCTGGTCTTGATCGGAACACCGATCGATCTCGGACGCATGCTCAAGATTGAGAAACCTCATTTGCGCATTGGGTATGAACTAAAGGAGCGCAACCCCGGTCAACTCGAGAAAGCGGTTCGCAAAGTCGTTGGCTAGTGAGGAATCATTCTTCGAGCGTGGCGTTGCGATTGCGATCGACTTTCAGACGGAGTACGTCCGGGCGAGAATAGTGGCCCGTCGGGTCGAAGTTCTGGCGTTCTTTGAAAACAAGCTGATGGTCCAAGTCGCAGACGATCAGATCTTCGCGACCGACCACCGGTTCAACCAGCCACGAACCGTCGGGCGCGGCGATACAAGATCCACCGTCGAATAGCATCTCGCCCGGATTGGCAAGCGTATCGCGGTCGGGTAGATCGTTGGGCAAGTCGCCCTCCCTAAGCATCGCTCCGGCGGACACCACGAATGAACGCGATTCGAGCGCAATGAATCGGGTGATGTCAGCCGTGAGCTGCGCGGAACCGGGCCAAATGGCGACGTGCAGATTTTCGCCCTGTGCATAGAGCGCAGTGCGCGCCAGCGGCATCCAATTCTCCCAGCAATTTAGCGCGCCGACGGTGAATGGGCCGACCCGGTGTGTGACCAGTCCGGCACCGTCGCCCATGCCCCACGCCAGCCGCTCTTCGTACGTTGGCATGAGTTTGCGATGGATCGATAGCACCTCGCCCTTGTTGCTGATGAATACGCGTGAGCAATAAATCGTATGGCCACCCCGATCAAGCGGACGCTCCGCGATGCCGACCACCACGGCGATGTTGGCACGCTTTGCCGCATTGGCAATCGAATCCAAGTGTCCCTCTTCAGGCACGACGGCTTGCTCAAGATACATGGCGTGCCATGCCTTCTGACGATCATCGTTGAATTGCGCACCGCCAGTCTTACTCAACCAAAACGGATACGCCGGAATCAGCGATTCGCCAAACGCAACAAGGGCGCAATCCTGCTTGCTGGCTTGTTCGATCGACGCGACGACGCGGGCAGTGGTTGCATCCCGGTTCATGAAGACAGGCGCGATTTGAGCGATGGCGACTTTCATGGTTTCACCGTCTTGGATTGGGGCTGCGTTCTTCCACCGTGATCATCAAACCACTTGAGTACGTGTGCAACTTTGGAGATCAAGCGGCTTGGCCGAGCGGCGATGCTGTGCGACGCGTCGGGAATGCGCACCATGACCGTTTCAACTTTGCAAAGTTTCAGCGCTTGATAGTACTGCTCAGATTCGCTGATCGGCGTGCGATAATCCTCTTCGCCGGTAAGCAGCATGGTAGGCGTCTTGACGTTGCCGACGAGCGACAGCGGCGAGCGGCGCATGTATTCTTCCGGTGCATTCCACGGATAATCTGCAAACCAGTATCGGTGAAAGAAGGTGTAAAAGTCGGCGGTGAGCGCGAAACTCGCCCAGTTGATGACGGGTTTGGCGACAACGGCGGCTGCGAATCGATCGGTCTTGCCGACAATCCAACTGGTCAAGACGCCGCCTCCGCTTCCACCGGTCACGTACAACCGATCAGGATCGACGTATCCCCGCTCGATGACGGCATCGACGCCCGACATGAGATCGTCATAGTCCTCGCTCGGATAATTGTGATGAATCAAGTTGCCAAATTCCTGACCGTAGCTGGTGCTTCCACGCGGGTTGGCGTAAAGCACGACGTATCCGGCGGATGCAAAGAGTTGGATTTCAGTCGAAAAGCGATTGCCGTAGTTGGCAAATGGCCCGCCGTGTATTTCGAGAATGAGCGGGTATTTCTTGCTCGCGTCGAAGTCGGGCGGTTTGACGATCCAGCCTTGTATTTTGCGCCCATCGAAGCTGGACGGAAACCAGATTTCTTCGACCGAACCCAACGTTTTGAAATTGAACAGATCGTCGTTGAGTCGGGTGATGCGCCGCGATTCTTGCCCTGCTTCGAGAACCGCGACATCGGCAGGGTGCGTCGGCGACGTGTGCGTGAAAGCGATTCTCCCGCTATTGGAAACCGTAAACGATCCGCCAGAGTAAGGTCGGCCCAACGACAGCCCACCGACATGGCCCGTTAATGTTTCGACCTTACCGTCGAGCCCGACGCAACCGATCTTGGTGTCGCCCTGATCGGAATATTGAAAGTAGATACCGTTACCCTTGGCATCCCACTGCAATCGCGACGCACCTCGATCCAGTGAACCGCTAAGCAATTTCGACCCGCTGCCGTCTCGATTCATCACGTAGATCTTGCGCGTTTCATAGCCTTGCCGGTTGTCATCGAATCCCGTGTAAGCAATGCGTGACCCGTCGGGTGAGATTGCTGGCGATTCATCGGGACCGAATCGACTCGTGAGCGCCTTGATCGACCCGCTCGTTAACTCGACTTCGTAGATTTCGGAATTGAGCGTGTCAAATTCCCACTCTTCATGCCGATTGGCTGAGAAGATCAGCGAGCGTCCGTCGGGTGTCCAAACCGGTGCAGCGCGGTGGTTGAATTCGCCGGACGTGATTTGTCTGGGCGTGCCTCCTTCGGCTGACAATACGAACAACTGGCTGAATCCATCCTCCAAGTAACCGCGACCGTCAGCGCGGTAGTGCAACTTGCTAATCACCTTCGCCGACTCGGCCCATTTCGCCCCCTTGGGTTTGTCGGGCATTTTGACGTACGGTTCCGACGAATTCGGAACCAGCATCGAAAATGCAATCTGTTTTCCGTTGGGTGACCAGGTGAGCCCGCTTGGTCCCCTTGGCAGTTGCGTCAGCATTGCCTCTTGGCCCGTGTCGAGCCAACGCACGTAAACTTGCGACGAACCGTTTTCATTGGAGACAAAGAGCAGCCGATTGCCGTCGGGCGAAAATCGCGGTGAGCCTTGATTATCCTGGCTCGACGTCAACGGACGATGGTCGCTGCCATCAAAGTTGATGGTCCAAAGTGTCGACCGCTTGGAATCTTTCATGATGTCCATGGACGTGCGGGCATAGACGATCGACTCGCCATCGTGCGCAATGCGCGGGTCGGCGGCGTACTCAAGTTCAAAGACATCGATGGGCTCAAAATGTTTGGCCGTCGCTTGATCGGCATGCGCGGGTTGGCTGGCAGCCCAGCAACTCAAGCACGCAACGATAACGGCAATCGCAGAATTCTTGATAACAGTTCTCCAAAGAGGGGCCAGATTGGACGGTCCCGGACGAATCGACATTGCCCGACGCGGCTATTTTTGAAGATCGCCGTCGCAAACACAAGTGAACCACACAGGTATCGACACCGAGCCAAGCTGATCATACGGGCAGGGCGGTACGAACATGAAATGACGCGGTCTTGACTACTGATTGGGCCGGGACTTTTTTTGAGCGGTCGCATGTCCTAATATGGTCAGATCACAGTTCCATAGGCAGGGTAAATAGGGACGTTTCATTCTCAATGACGGGCCAACCGATGAGCAATCAAAAGCAGGCGAACCCCACCATCAACCACCGCGCACTCAACGGTTTCAACGGGAAGATCAAGCGCGTTTGGAAGTCACCGTTTTACGTAGCCGCGTTGGCGATTGTGTCATTGTTCATGGTGCTCCTGCCGCTGGTGTATGTGGGGATCATTGGGGGCGTCGGATATGCCACGTACTACCACGCTACGAACGACTGGATGGTCATGTCGTCGGGTGGTGGATCTGGGCGGGGCAGGTTATACAAATTTATTCTCCTCTACATCATGCCATTGGTCGTCGGCGTTGTACTGATAGCATTCATGATCAAACCATTGTTCGCTCGCCCAGGGCGCAGGGATAAACGACTGTCACTGGTTCGGGATAACGACCCTGTCATTTTTGAATTTGTCGATCGGGTTTGTGCAGCCGTCGGCGCACCGCGGCCCAAGCGAATTGATGTCGACTGCGAAGTCAACGCCAGCGCTCGTTTTCGTCGGGATTGGATCAGCATGTTCCTTCCGGGCGATTTGGTTTTGACCCTTGGCGCACCGTTGTTGGCCGGTTTGTCGCTGAACGAATTTGCCGGCGTGCTTGCCCACGAGTTCGGGCATTTCTCGCAGGGTTTGGGGATGCGCCTTTCAAATATCATCATGTCAGTGAACCATTGGTTTGTGCGGGTCGTTTACGAACGCGACAGTTGGGACGATTGGTTGGTTGAGTCTTCGGAGAACGAAAGCGGCTGGGTTTCGTTGATTTTCATGATGGCTCGACTGTTTGTCTGGATCACCCGCAAGATTCTCTGGTTGCTGATGATCGTAGGGCAAGCCGTTAGTTGCGCGCTCCTGCGACAGATGGAATACGACGCCGATCGTCATGAAATTCGATTGGTGGGCAGCGAAGTGTTTAAACAGACCAGTCGCCGAATGGGTGAGTTAAGCATTGCCGGACAGGCGCTGATGTCGGAAATGAACGAGAGCTGGAAAGATGGAAAACTGCCCGACAACTATCCGATCGCGCTGGCTGCCAAGAGTGATGACATTCCCGAAAACGTGCGCGAAAGTCTAAGAGAGCACATCGCCAAGCAGAAAACTGGGTTGTTTCATTCCCATCCGTCAGATGCCGCTCGAGCCAAACGCGCTGACAAGGAAAACGCCGATCCCATTTTCAGTGTTGACGCTCAGCCGGGTGAGTTGTTCAGTCAATTTGAAGGATTGTGCAAAGCTGCAACCTTTTCGTACTACCAGGATTTGGTCGGACCGTCGCTCAAACAGAGTAACCTGATGCCAACAGCCGCCCTGATCGATCGTCGCAAGAAGGCGAGTCGCGGAAGAAAGTCGTCGGAGCGCTATTTCTGCGGAGCGCTTTCCGCGCTGCGGCCAATACGGATCGATCCGTTTTCAAAAGCGCTGACCAATGGCGGCGAATCAAACATCAAGCAAATCAAACGAGCGCGGGCGGCGCTGGCCCAATCGATGCCAGCGATTGCCAAGCTGTACGAAACTTACACAAGCGCGTCCGAGACGATTATTGGTGCGTCTGCGATTGCGGCGCTGGCCAAACATGATTTGAAATTGAGTCCGGATGTGTTCGATCTTAAATCAAAAACTGCGAAAGACGTGCCAACAGAACGCGACCAGGCGATGCGATCATTGCGCGAGTCGCAGGAGCAGATTGCCAAGATCGAAGCCGTGATTCAACTTCGACTGGAGTCGGGCGTTGGGTTGATTTCCAGCGATGCGGTGGCCAAGCGCGTTAAGGATTGGAAGAAACTCGAAGCCCGTGCGCGTGAATTGGTCGAGACATCGGCGGTGATTCATCGGACTAGAAGTGCGATGGACAAAATCCGCAATGAACAACTCACCTTGCGCGTGATGGTGAACCTGATCGCCGAAGACCCAAAAGCGTGGGGCGAAGATTTGCTGCCCCCTGCAAAGCGAATCAGCGCCAAACAGCATGCTGCTCTCGCCGACATACTCATGACGTTGGGTGATCACAAATACCCATTCGCCCACGCTGATGGCCGCGTGTCGCTCGCGGATTATGCCATCGGCAAGTTGCCGTCGCGGGAGGCGGTGTTTGAAATATCGTCGGCGGCTGACACGACGATTGATCATTTGCAATCGCTGTACCTTCGCGTGATGGGCGAGTTGGCTCAGATCGCCGAGGGTGTGGAGCATGTCTTGGGATTCGACAGTCAGTCACAAAATAGGCCGGTGCAAAAAAAGAAAGCGGCAACGCAAAGTGCGTAACCGCTTCTTGAAATAGCGTCTATGGATGGTCGATCAGATCAGCGATCACCCGAGCGTTTGCGGCCCATGGAGCGATCGTCATCGTCTTGGTCGCTTGCGCGTTTCTGTATTGTGGACTGATGGATTTTCTGCGGCCGCGTTCGAGGCTCGACATTTCGAGCGCGGTCTGAATTGCGAACGCGGTCATTGCGATCACGGCGTTGATCTCGATCCCGGCGATTGTCGTAACGGCGATCATTGTTTCGGTCTTGATGTCGGTCGCGATTTTCGTAACGATCCCGGCGATTGGGTACTGGCCGCTTGTAATGTCCGTGTCGATCGTCGATATGGATTCTTCCGCTGGAATAGGGTCGCGGGTTCAAACGAGCGGCTCGGTTCTTCCGCCAACAGCCTCCATCCCAATAGTGGCCACAATTATTCGAATGGCGATGCCCGGTGACGTAAATCACATTTCGATCAACGTAGTAATGATCGTGGCATCCTACCGAACACGTGTGGGCTGGTTCGACATAATCGTAATGCACCACTTCTCGTCGCTTGCTGCACCCAAGCAGAAGCACACCCATACAAAGCGATGGCAAGAAAATGCGGAATTGAATTGAACGAATCATCGAAAGCCTCCCGGACTCTGTGAGTCAAAATTTTTTTCGCGGCGAATCGCAGTCGCATTAACGATGCCGCAGTAATCCCCAAAGCCTACCCGACAGATTCGGGGCGAACAAGTTAAAGGTGACGATCGATGGCAGACACCCTGATGCGTGGGCTCAAGAGATTTTATCGTGTTGGCTGAGGATCAGATTGAATTCGAGCAAACCTAAATGTTCCGTCAACCAGCTCAAACATAACGTATCGGTCGTCGCTCCAAAGGATGGTGCCAAAGCCCCAATGTTTCTGATCCAAATAGTATGCGTAGTTACCACTGTATTTCTCGGGCGACAGATCTGGGCGGCCGAGAATTTTTACAAGCTCCTCGGGGGTCTTTCCGAGCCAAGTCTCACCTTCGATCAAATTGCCAACCATCTTGGCCCGAACGGTACGCCCACTGTGGTGCACCTTTGCGTTCTTCCAATCATTTGAATCAAACTCATCGCTTTG
>BQJS01000127.1 GCA_021604825.1 Phycisphaerae bacterium
AGAACCGCTCCAATCACGCCGCAGACTGCGCCGGCGATTGCGGTAATAAGTGTAACAAGTTGGATCGTAGTCATTTTGTATTTGCCTTTCTCTTGCTGCGTCCCAAAAGACTTGTTTTGTCAGGTGCGTACATGCGGCGAAATCCCGAACCGGATGATGTTTCCAGGATTCCGCCATTTTCCGTGCTGTGTCTGCGGGTCTGCTCTTCGTTTTCGCAATCTTCCGAAAGAGACCGACCCCAAGCGACGCGCGATGATCTGGCTCCTCTGGAGATAATGGTTGGTCACGCCATCGGGGTCACCGCAATAAGACGCGGGATTCACTACCCGCCTCCCTAAACCGTCGAAGGCGGCTTTGTAGATGGTCATGTCCGTACCGGCCGGAGTTGCCTTAACAGGCCGGTTCTAAGCGTGGTAGCTATATTTGAAGTTGCCGCCAAAAGTGCAAACAAGGCACTTAGACTTGGTGACTGCTCTGAATTATTCCAAGGATGCCGTACTCTGCGATTTTGCGCAATGCATTTGGCACCTCGAAGTCGTGAGGGCGTAAGCAAGGGGCTATTGCCACTCCGCGTTCATTCCTCTTCATCCATAGCCTATGACGAATAACAATAGTCGCCACTATAAAAAGCGAGACAAGTTGGAATCTACATAGTAGCGGAACGCGGGATGTCAATTAATTCCCTGCGCGAACAACTTGAAGTGTTTACTGCGTGGCCAACTGCTGCCCGGTTGATTCCGGATTGAGATATTGCTGAAGCATTTTGGCGTACCATTGATTTCGACGGAGGCGTTGCCAGGTGGCGTGGAGGTATCCTACTGCATCGCCAGCGACGACGGTCCAGTGGACTAGCATTGCTAGCTCGTAGGCGTTGGTTAGCTTGCAGCGTTTGGCTACCCTTCGACATTTGCTGTGGTAGTTGTACACGAAGAAGTACAGGAATGACGCTGCGCCGGCGATCCAGAATGCTGGATGCAGAAATCCTGTGGCTAGCAGGGCGATGGTGATGGCCATGTTGCGGAGGTTGTAGCGCGTCGCGCCGGCATCGAGCTGCGTGTGGCCGGTGGTCGAGGCGTAAACGCGGAACTGCTTGTAGAGGCTCTTGAGGGTCTGGCGTGGTCGCCAATGGACAACGGCATCGGCGGCATGGGCGCGGCGGACATTCATTTTCCGTATTCGGAGATTGAAGAGATTGTCATCAACCGGTGTCCATTCCGGGAATCCGCCGGAACGTTCCCACAGGTCTTTCGTATAAGCCATGGAACGACACGATGGGTTGAACGTGTCAGGATCGATCGGATCGAGCACGCCGCGCATCGTGACGGCTCCGATGATTTCTTCCAACGACGAATGCGAATCAATCTTGTAGGTGCCGCCGACAAACTCGACTTGCGGGTCGTTGTCGAACGGTTGGACGATTCGTTCGCACCATGTCGGTTCCAAACGGCAGCCAGTATCGGTGCTGACGATGATTCGACCGGTCGCGTGCTGAACGCCAAGGTTGCGCCCTTGTCCGATGTTGCAGCCAGGGGCTTCGATCAGGCGGATGGAGGGGTCGCGCTGGGCGTGCGAGCGAATGACATCAAGTGTGCCGTCGGTCGAGCCGCCATCGACCACCACGACCTCGTCCGGTTTGCGGGTCTGGTGGATGAGCGATTGGAGGAAAACGTCGCACCCCTCGCGCTCATTGAGGACGGTGGTCACAAGGGACACGCTTAGTGCATTGCTAGCCGGCGATTTTGAATTCATGCGAACCTTCACCTGTGATGGGGAATCGGATTCTGTCGAGTAGATTCACCTGTATTATCGGCTGTCCGGGGGCGAGGGATTGACGATTCATGGCACGAAAAACGCTGATATGGCCGCGAAAAGCGGGTTGGGTGAATCGTCGCATATTCCGATAACCCATTAGATGAATTCCGAACGCCAGCCAACAACTGATTCGCACTCGTCAACCACGCCATCAGCGGCGGTTCAGTCTGACAAGACGGGGCGTACGCTGGTCGTGAGTTGGCATTGGCCACCGACAAAGCGGGCTTCGACGCAGGTCCTTGCCACACTGTTTGGCAGCGCTTCCCGCGATGACTTCGACGTCCTCACGCGCGACATGCATCGACTCAACACCGGTGACTCAACGAAGGTCCCCGATCTACCAACCCAGGCGATCGAATGGCCCAGTGGTGCAGACGATGACGGCACGATTCGCACATGGTTCGCTTCGATCGTCACGGCATTTCGAATGTGGCGGATAGGCAGACGCACGCTTCGACAGTCATCAACCGATCGAGTGCTCGCCGTCTATCCGCACCGCTACAGCATCCTGGTTGGCTGGCTCATCGCGCGAAGTGTCAAGAAGCCGCTGGTTGTTTACATGCACGACCTTTTCGCGGAATCGTTGATCGCACGAAACAAACTAAAGCGCGCATTTTGGGAGTGGGTCGATCGACGCGTGATGGGGGATGCGGCACTGGTGGTCGTACCAACGCGCGAATTCGCAGAACATTACCAAGAACGGGGCGTTCGGCAGACGTGGGTATTGCCGCATTGCATCGATGATTTCGAGTCCGCTCAGCCTTTGCCAAATCTCGACAGAGGGTTGCGTCTCACCTACGCTGGCAGCATCTACCAAGCACACGAAGATTCGATCGCTCGACTTCTCAGGGGCGCTGAATCATCGGATGGGATTTCACTCACATTCCTATCGCAGCCGCATCCAATGTTGGCGGGGCAGGATGTTCGATGGTTGGATCGGGCCGATGCACTGACATGCATGGCTGACTCGCACGTGCTGGTCGTCGCGTTGGGGCACGATACGCCGTATCCGCTGGAAGTGCAGGGCTGCTTTCCGTCGAAGATCGTGGACTATCTGGCGATGGGGCGGCCGATTCTCGCGATTGTGCCGCCGGGGTCTTTCGTGGATCGATTTGTAAAGGAGAGCGGTTGTGGCATCAGCGTATCGTCGCGCGATCCTGACGACATTCGCTTTGCAATTGAGATGTTCCGAGATCCCAATCGCCTCCAAGCATGCGCGGTAGCGGCGCACAATGAAACGCAGAAGCTCGATGCCAAGCATTGGATTGGTGAGTTGACCAAGCAGTTAGCTGCAGTCGATGATCAGGTTGCTACGAACTTGCGATTTGCTTCTGAATCAATTCCACGATCTCGTCCGGCGCAATTTTCTGAACCTCGTCCGACGTGCGACGTTTGAACTCGACGATACCATCACTCAGCCCGCGCTTACCAATGGTGACGCGGTAGGGGATGCCGATCAGGTCGGCGTCTTTGAACTTGGCACCCGGTCGCTGGTCGCGATCGTCCAAAAGCACATCAACGCCAGCCGCTTCAAGCTCATCGTGAATCTTCATCGCCGTCTGCATCACCGTTTCTTCACGGGTATCCAATGCACAGATATGTACGGAGAACGGGGCGATGCTGAGGGGCCAACAGATGCCGTATTCATCGTGGGCAGCTTCGATGCTGGCCGCGAGGATGCGATTCACGCCGATGCCATAGCATCCCATGATGATCGGAATGCTCTTGCCGTTTTCATTGAGGAAGGTGGCTTTCATCGCGTCGGAATACTTCGTTCCGAGCTTGAACACGTGCCCGACTTCGATGCACTTCTCAAAGACAAACGGTGATCCATTCAACGCGCGATCGCCTTCAACGGCATAACGCAGATCGGTTGATTCTGTGATCGAAAAATCACGATCAAGATTGACTCCGGTGTAGTGGTAGTCGGTCTTATTCGCTCCGGTCACCGCGTTTTGCATGATGGTGACGGCTTGGTCGGCGACGATGCGTACGTTTGACATGCCGACCGGTCCTGCGAAACCGACATCCGCTCCGGTAACCTTTTGAATGGTCGCCGCATTCGCGAGTTCAAGCGATTTGCAGTCGAGGTGCTTGCGAAGCTTGGCTTCGTTTACGTCGTGATCACCACGGACAAGCGCCACCACCGGCTTTTCGTCGGCGGTGTACACGATCGTCTTAATCATGTCGGAAGGCTTGCATTTGAGCAGCTTTGAAACTTCATCGATGGTCGCGTGCCCGGGCGTGTGGACTTCTTCCAGCTTAGCCGGTTCCTGCGACGCACCCGCCTTGAGGGGGGCCATCACTGCCCGCTCGACGTTGGCGGCATAAGCACCGTCCTCAGCCCGCACCAGCCAATCTTCGCCAGCATCGGTGACGACCATGAATTCGTGCGACGCATCGCCACCGATCGCACCGGATTCGGCTTCAACAGCCACGTATGGCATGCCGCATCGCTCGTAGATCCGGCAATACGCCTCGTACATCCGCTCGTAGCTTTCGTTGAGGGATTCGAGCGACGGGTTGAATGAATAGGCGTCCTTCATCAAGAATTCGCGGGTCCGAAGCACGCCGCTCTTGGGGCGTTCCTCGTCGCGGAACTTGGTCTGAATCTGGTAAAGCGTCACCGGAAGCTGCTTGTAGCTGTTGACGTACGCCCGCACGATTTCGGTGATGACCTCTTCGTGGGTAGGCCCCAGAACCGTTCCTCGGCGAAAGCTCTTGTCGGGCAGGTGGACCAGCGTGTCGCCCATGGCCTCATCGCGCCCTGTCTCTTTCCAGAGATCGATGGGCTGCATCGCCGGCATGTGCAGTTCGATCGCCCCGGCTCGATTCATCTCCTCGCGGACGATGTTCTCGATTTTGCGGAGGATTCGGTGGCCGATGGGCAGATAGGCGTACGCACCAGCCGCGATCTGACGGAGCATCCCAGCCCGCAGCATGAGCTGATGGGAGGGGACCACCGCGTCGGCGGGCGTTTCCTTTAACGTTGGTATGAAATATTGGCTCCAAAGCATGATGTGGGGCACAAATACAGGTTGAAGGGCGACTTTGCAATACCGCCAGCGGATTTCCGAATTGAATGTCAAAAGGGCGGCAGAATGTTTGTTGACTGCCCACGTAGAACCTCGATTATTCGCAGGAAGAGGGCATTTTGCTGCCGATAACCAAGGCTTTGGCACGATTTGGATGGTATGATTTATTGCGTCCGAACCTTGGCATGGTAAGGATCATCGTATCGGTAGCACGGGCCAACGAACGAACTGAATCACAAACCTTACACCCATGGGCCTATCGTTTTGGCGTTCCAACGGATTGGACGGGCCAAACACAACAGGCGGAGAAAAACAAATGCGACACACGAGACGCGTATTGACGAAATCCTTGGCGTTCGGACTTCTGGTCGGCTCGATGGCTGGTTGTGAAGTCGACCTCATGGCGTTGATCGGTCGAGGTGGCAACCAAGATGGCGGCGGAGATCCCACGCCAGCCGGTAAGCGGCTCATCCGTTTTGAGTCTGCCGACGAACTGGGGGATTATTTCGTTGAGCAATCCAAGAACTCCCAATCGCGAGGTGGCGATTTCTTCTTTGATGAAGACCTCGCACTCGGCGGAGACGGGGCCGACGCTGCGCCAGCGCCCACTGCGAATGGCGGAGACGACGCTGGCGGCAGCAACAACAGTCTGCAAGAGGGCGGTGAAACTGCGAATCCCCAAGACGCGAGTGGCACCGGTGATAACGGTGGCGATTTTTCCACCACCACCGAGCAGGAGGCTGGCGTACAAGAGGCAGACGTCATCAAGAATGATGGTGAATACCTTTACGTTCTAAGTCGTGGCAACTTGCGAATCGTTAAGGCGACGCCGGTTGAAGAAATGGGAGAGATGGGGTCGGTCGATTTGCGTGGGTATGGGTTTGATATGTACCTCGTCGGCGATAAGGTCGTAGCGATCACCACGCCGGAATTCGAGGGTGTCCCAGTTGATACGTTCCCGGCTGATGATGGACCCGTCGGAAGCGCCACAGACGCTCCTGCGCCTGAACCCGCAGATCCCAAGCCGATAGAGACCGCACTGGTCGCGGCCGAATTTTATTATCAGCCACGTGTTCAAATCACGGTCATCGATGTCGCCGATCGGGCGAATCCGCAAGTCTTGTCGCGCACCGAGTTGGATGGAAACATCAATGCGTCGCGAATGATCGACAACCGGTTGTATCTGGTGATGGTTCACTATCCAGATTTCCTACCGCTCATCGCCGAGTCAGTCGACGCGAGGAATCCGATTGGTGGTGGCGTTAGCGACGTGATTCCGAACATCAAGGTCGATGTGGATGGTGTGAATGTGGTCGATGGCGACATCGCCGAACCAACCGACTTCTATCGTCCAGTTGATCAGGATGGCTGGGGTTTGACGACGGTGGTCAGTTTCGACATCGATACACCCACCGATTACCAAGCACAGAGCGTCGTCGGGTACCCGTCAAACGCGTACATGTCGACTGAGGCCTTGTACCTAACGAATACCGACTATGATTTTGAAGGCAAGATGCGTGAGACCACCGACATTTATAAATTCGCGGTTGTCGAAGATGGCACTGAGTTGGCTGCGACGGGTTCGGTTCCTGGACGCGTGTTGAATCAGTACTCGATGGGTGAGCACAACGGTTTTCTACGATTGGCGAGTACGGTTGGTCCGACGTTCAACCGACTCGGTCAGAATACCAGCGAGTCGAAGAACAACGTGTACGTGCTTGAGCAGGTTGAAGACACGCTAACGGTAGCGGGAAGCGTTGAAGGATTGGCGCCGGGCGAGAGCATTCAGTCGGCCCGCTTCCTGGGCGATCGTGGTTTCGTGGTCACGTTTGTTCAAATCGATCCGCTGTTCACCTTGGACCTATCCGATCCGCGCGATCCGAAAGTGGTCGGCGAGTTGAAGGTTCCGGGATTCAGCACCTTTATCACGCCGATGGGCGAGAACCATCTGCTCACGATTGGTCGCGATACCAACGATGACTTTGGATTTGTGCGGGCTGATGGCGTTCGTCTCTCGATTTTCGACGTGACCGATTTTGCAAATCCGCAGCTGGCCCATTCGGAAACGATCGGCAGCGGCGGGGCGTATTCGGAAGCACTCTTTAATCCAAAGGCGTTCACGTATTTCGAACAGCGCAACCTTCTTGCCTTTCCAGTCGAGATTTACGGATTCAATGAAAATATCGATTTTGCTGATGATGGCGACTTTGCGGGCGGTGGAGGTTCGGACGGTGACGTCGATCCGGGCGACGTGGAACTCGAGGACGGCGACGAGCCCTTGGGTGACAATACACCCGTTACGGACTTGCCAACTGAAACGCAGGGTTCACCCGGAAACGAAGGGGAGACGAGCGGCGGCGGTGCGTCTTCTGGTGGTAGTCCCGGTATGGCTACCGATCCCGCGATTGAACCGAACCCGCCAGGCGATGAGCCAACCGGTGACGACGAAGTTCCGGTCGATTTCATCGACTTGCCGCCGGTACCTTCAGACTTCTTCTATGGTGTCTACGTTTATGAAGTAACGCCCGAAGGTGGGTTTGCGAGTCGCGGTCGTATCAGCACAGCCCCCGAAGATGGCTACTACTACGGAGCAGCGTTCTCGCGTGGTGCGTTCATTGGTGATTACATCTACGCGACGACGTCGGAAGGCGTCAAAGCCGCGCTGGTGACCAATGTCGAGGAAGTCGTGTCGAAGGTTGATTTCCCGAAACCGGAATTCAATAATGGCCCAGTCGGCGGGTTTGAAGATGATGTCGTAGTCAATGGTTCGGAACCAGAGGCCAGCCCTGAGTAACGGTTCGTCAAAACAACAGACCATGAGCACTGATGCGTCGGGCGAAGATTCCTTCTTCGTCCGACGCATTTTTTATTTGCCGAATCGCGATACAATACGCTCCGACCTTAGGGGATCTTTTAGAGGAAACATGAGTGGATTCGGCACCAACGGACATTGAAACGTTCAACGCTGCATTGGCTGTCGCTGTTGAGGGTATGGGGCTGACGCTTCAGCCAAAACAAAACGAATTGATGGCCCAGCACTTTGAACTGGTACTCGAAACCAATCGTCAATTCAATCTCACGCGGATCACGGAACCGATCGCTGCTGCCTCGCGGTTGTATGCCGACTCGCTGGCTCCGGCGGCTTGGGTCGATGAAGGGAATCACTCGATCAAAACCGTGCTTGACGTTGGCACCGGTGCTGGTTTTCCGGCTATCCCGTTGGCCATCGCCCGTCCGACCTGGAAAATCACGGCGATCGACTCCACCGGCAAGAAAGCCCGATTCGTCCAGCAGTCAGCCGCCGACCTCGGCCTCGACAACCTTCGGGCCAAGCAACTCCGTGCCGGCGAGGCGACATTCCGACAACGGTTCGACATGGTCACAACCAAGGCGGTGGGGAGCCTTCAGAACTGTATTCAAATCGCCACTCGCCACGTGAACGTTGGTGGACATCTGGTCGTTTTCAAAGCCCGGGGACTGTCCGATTCGGAGCAGCAACAAGGGATCGTCGAAGCCGAGAATCATCAGTTTCAACTTGTTGATGTGTGCGACTATAGAATCCCTGCCGGCGATGACGTGCTGGAGCATTGCTTGATCGTGTATCAAAAGGGAGGGCGGTAGGATCGCAGGCAGAGTGGATTCGTAGTGTCTACTGCTTCACTTTGGTTGGGGGTTCTTTCTTGCCTGGTGCTTGATCGTTGACCAGTTCAATCACCAAGGTGAGCAACGTTTGCTGTTTTTTGGCCTCATTCTCCGACATCGGTAGGTCGGCGATCGCGGAATCGCCCGGAATACCGTTGCTCGTTGCATCTGCTCCCTTGCTCTGCGCTCTGAACTCACTGCCAGCATACCCGCCGTAGCCCGATGCGCGTTGGCCTGCTCTCTCTGATTCTTCTGCAGCATCGCTGGCGAGTAGGCCATACGCTTGCAAGGCGTTTATCCATTGCGCTGATTCCGGAATCGTTGCTTGTTCTTCTGTAGCATTCTCGACCGTGCCCTCCTTGGACTCAGCACGGCGCAATCGACCTGCTTGCGTTCGGGCTTGTGGTGGCGGCTTGAATTCTGTGCCGGCAGCTTGGCTGGCCAACTGCCACAATTGCTCGGGATTCTCTGAGCGAACATTGCCGACGCGTATCTGCACTTGCTCAGCACCAACGGTCGATAAGTCATTGACGACCTCGCCAAGCCGGTCGCTCTTGAGTCGCACCAGATACTGTCGCGAGTTGGCCGGCCCGCTGTAATTCTGCGCTTCCCGGCCGACAAAGAATGCCTCGTACTCAAAACCGTTGCTGTCTGCCGTACCCTTGTCATTTTCGCCCGGTTGATTGAGGTTGCTTCGTAAGTATCCGCCGCTCTGCGATTCTGAATCGATGACACGAAAATCGTTTCGTGCAAGAAACGCCTGCAGTTTCCCCTCACCAGCGGCTTGTTCCGCGTCATTTTCAAATGAAACCGAAAGCTGCAACGGTTCATTGGGAAACGGATGATCTGCAACAATTGTTGCGTCGGCTCCTGCAATCAGTTTTTGTTCAAACGTCATGTCGGCATCGAGCTTGGCGAGACGATTGGCTTGCAATTTGCGCTTTGCCGGCGCAACTGCTGTTGGGGGCGGGCTCGTGTTGGTTGGCTTCAATTCGGATTTTGGCTCCAGATCGTCAACAGTCGATTGGCCTATCGACATATCAAACGCCAACTTATCCGAGTCCTCCGGCGCGACGGCGTCCTTCTTTTCTTTGATCGAATCGAATGCGAATTCGGTTGAGTCACCTAGATCGGCTGAGTCACGCAGTTCTGATGTCACGTTGCGACGCTGTTTATTGCGATCACTCCCTATGGCAATCCTTGTCGGAGTAGCGGCATCTGCTTCAGCAAATACCTCTTGTTCGAGTCCCATTCTGGATTCCGTTACCGGCGTACTCGACGTATTCGGGACATTCTTGGCGAGTGGTTTGGATCGTCCGTCGAATTGACGTTTGCTGTCGGATCCCTCAAACAACTCGCGACCTCGATTCTTCGACTCGTCCATCATGGCCAGCGTCGATTCGTTCGCCGGACTGGACTTCGAAGCATTCGGTTTGTTGGCTGACTGGCTGTTGGCTGATTCGATTCCGCGGGTGATCGCGCTGTTTTGCTGACCCTTGAGCGACACATAGAGGCTGGCACTGACCGCAACCATCAGCATCGCCGCGAGGGCCATCGTCGAGCGGAAGGGGCCACGCTTGTGCCGTGCAAGCGTGACGGATTCTTCTGGTTTCCCCAGGATGTCCGCCCGTTCCGACTGGGCGGTGATGTCTTCGAGAATTGACGCCGGCGCTGAGCCACGAGGCAGATTGCGCATCGCATCAGCCGCCGTCGTTAGCGCCTCAAGCTGCGACTGTGCGGTTGGGTCGCTCGCAAGACGCGCTTCAACTTCGGCGCGCTGCGGCGGCGTCAACTCGTCGTCGAGGTATGCGCAGAGCAACTCGCCAAACGCTTCGTCGAAGGGTTCGGGTTTCTGCGATTTGGGTTTTCTGTCATTGCGGCGCGTCATGTCAGAAAACGTTCCCTCCCGTTGCACTTGCTCCTGGTTTCGGTTGCTCGATGGTATCGCACAAAAGTGCCCGCAAGCTCATTCGCCCGCGATAGATTCGCGACTTCACCGTACCTACAGCCACCTCAAGAATGTCGGCAATGTTCTGATAGTCCATGCCTTCGATGTCGCGCAATACCAACACGGCTTGCTGATCGGGATCCAATTGCGCCAACGCATCGGTCACAAGCCTCTGACTTTCGGTTGCGACCACATGTGTCGCCGGATCGTCCGTTGTTTCGGAAGCGAGAGAGTTTCTCAACGTGTTCTCTGATCCATCGCGATCGGACAAACTGGCATCAAGCGAAACGGTCTTGCGATTGGCTTGCTTGCGTTTCCATGAAAGCGATTGATTGACGGCGATTCGAAAGACCCACGTATAGAACGCGCTCTTGCCATGAAATCGTCCGATGGCTTGAAAGGCTTTCATGAATACATCCTGCGTCAATTCCCCGGCATCTGCATGGTCGCCACAAATTCGCCAACAGGTGTTGAACACGCGATCCTGATACTTGGTGACCAGTTCGTTAAAGGCGTGGACTTCCCCGGCTTGCACTCGGCGAACCAGAACTGCGTCCTCAAAATTGCCTTCCGCGACCTGCGACTCCAACGCATCACCTGTGCTAAGGGGTTAGACGTACTTAGTACCCATCGGTTCCGGCTTCGTGTGTCATTCGACTTGAGTGCCTCAATTGCTCCGGTCCCATTATAGGACGAATTTGCGGGTGCCGGACGGGTTCAATAGAGCATATCGGGGCAATCGTTTATACGTTGTGACGCATGGAAAGGTGCGTTTCGGTCGTGTTTCGCCGTCGGTTGTTCAGGATCGGTGCATATTCGCGTTCAACGATTGCGGATCGCCGGCTCCGATGGCGTTGCTTTTCGCATCCCAAAGTCATAAAACTACGCGACTTATCCGTCATAAACCAGCGAGGAGGCCGTACCGTGGCAGTGCCATACAACAGAAGAACGCATAAGAACGGGGAACTTCGATCGTCACACGTGGGGGAAGAAGTCATCCTCGTCGGATGGGCACTCAATTACCGCGACTTGGGCGGGATGGCCTTCATCGATATTCGCGACTACACGGGCATCACTCAGATTAAGTTCAACCCCCAGACGGACCCGGAATCGCACAAGCTGGCTGGCACCATCCGCCGTGAGGATTGCATTGCGGTTCGCGGGAATGTGGCTCTTCGAGGCGACAATGTCAACCCAAAGCTCGCCACCGGTGAGATCGAGGTTGAGGGGCACGATCTGGACATCCTGAGCAAGTCGGACACGCCGCCGTTCGCAGTGGAAGACGAGACCGATGCCAGTGAAGACGCACGGCTCAAGAATCGCATGCTCGATCTGCGTCGTCCAAAGATGCAGGAGATCATTCGACTTCGACACCGCCTGGCCAAAGCCGCCCGCGACACGTTTGCCGCCCAAGATTTCGTGGAAATCGAAACGCCGTTTCTCGGGAAGTCAACGCCGGAAGGTGCCCGCGATTATCTCGTGCCATCGCGTGTGTATCCCGGTAAGTTCTTCGCCCTGCCGCAATCGCCGCAGCTATATAAGCAGCTATTCATGATGGCCGGTTTCGATCGCTACTGCCAGATTGTTCGATGCTTTCGCGACGAAGATTTGCGGGCCGACCGTCAGCCGGAATTCACCCAGATCGATCTGGAGATGGCATTCGTCCAGACGGACGATGTTCTTGAGGCAGTCGAAGCGGCTGTCGTAACCATGTTCCGCGAAGGGATTGGCTTGGAGGTTCCCACGCCATTCCCACGCATGTCGTACCACGAGGCCATGGATCGATTCGGCATCGACAGGCCCGACCTGCGGTTCGGTTTGGAATTGCAGAACGTCACCGAGATCGCCGGCAAGACCGACTTCAGCATATTCAAAGCCGCAATCGAAAAGGGCGGCATGGTCAAATGCATCGTCGCCCCGGGTGGCGGTGAACTGACCCGCAAAGTGACCGATGGATTGGCCGAAGAGGTCAAGGGAATCGGCGGCGGTGGGTTGCCCGTGACCAAGGTGATTCAAGGGGACGGTGGCGTTGAGCTTTCCACCGGTGTCGCGAAATTCCTCCAGCCAGTATGCGAGGAGTTGTTGGCCGCGACGGGTGCGAAGATCGGCGATGCGATCTTCTTCATGCCCGGAACCTACACCGACGTCTGCAAATACCTGCATTTTGTGCGGTCGCGATTGGGCGAGATCATGAATCTGATCCCGGACGACCAGTGGAATTTGCTGTGGGTCGTCGATTTCCCGATGTTTGAGTGGAGCGAAGAGGACAAGCGTTTCTACAGCCTCCACCATCCGTTCACCGCGCCGAAGGATGAAGACATCCCCATGCTCGACACCGACCCGGGCAAGGTCATCGCCAAGGCGTACGACCTGACGCTCAATGGCATCGAGATGGCTGGCGGCAGCATCCGAATCCACAACCGCGAAATTCAATCGAAGGTCTTCAAACTCCTCGGCATCAGCGACGAGGAAGCCAACGAAAAGTTCCAATTCCTTATGGACGCCCTGCGTTATGGCGCGCCTCCGCACGGTGGTATTGCGATGGGATTCGACCGTTGGGTGATGATGATGGCCAAGTGCGACTCGCTGCGTGATGTGATCGCGTTCCCAAAAACGCAGCGTGCGGTGTGTCCGCTGACCAACGCCCCCGGTGAAGTGGCTGACGAACAGCTCGTTGAGTTGGGCATTGATAAGCGACCCGAATTGAAGGCCAAGCAATAGCTGCTGTCTGGGTGCGAACGAAATCAGTAGGGTGGCCCACCTCTTTAGAGGTGGGGGAGCCAATTGCGGGTTTCAGATCTTTGGGAGCAGGCATGTCCGACCGCATTGAAAAATCCAAGGACGAGTGGAGTCAGGAACTTAGTCCAGAGCAATATCAGGTGACGCGGTGCGGCGGGACGGAACCGGCATTCACGGGAAAGTACTGGGACCACAAGGGCGACGGCGTCTATGCGTGTGCCTGCTGCGGCCAATTCCTGTTTTCTTCGGACACCAAGTTTGATTCCGGCAGCGGTTGGCCAAGTTTTTGGGACGCGGTGGATAAGTCGAACGTGACCGAGCACGAGGACAATCAATTCGGGATGCGGCGGATCGAGGTGCGTTGCAGCCGCTGTGAGGCGCACCTCGGGCATCTATTTCCCGACGGGCCCAATCCCACCGGCCAACGGTATTGCATCAATTCGGCGTCCCTGGATTTCAATGAAAGCCCGAACGACTAAGCCCACGGGCCAACGGATGTGACCTTTATGACTTCAAATGACTCAGATGGTTCGATGGCGAAAGCCCTGGCATTGATCCCAAGCGGATGCAGCATCATCACGGCTGGCAGTGACGATTCGGCGACCGGGATGTTGGCCTCCTGGGTCCAGCAGGCCTCGTTCGATCCGCCGCATGTCACCGTCTCGGTCAAGGAGGGGCGGCCTATCCAGGCGATCATCGCCCAAACCGGTCGATTCGTACTGAACCTCCTTGGCGAGGACCCTGGCGCGATGTTCAAGCACTTCGGAGTCGGATTCGGTCCTGGCGAACCGGCATTTGAGGGCGTTGGTTCCAGTGAAAACGCGTGGGGCGTGGAGTTGGCGACCGCCGCAGGAACTTTATCGTGCGAAGTGCAGTCTAGCGCCGAGGCTGCGGACCATGTCGTCTATGTCGCCAAGGTCTGCTCAACATCAGCAAAGCCCGACCAGAAGCCCTACGTCCATATCCGCAAGTCCGGCCTATCCTATTGAG
>BQJS01000128.1 GCA_021604825.1 Phycisphaerae bacterium
GGCGCCGCACAGCGCGAATACATCGTCGAGATGCTCATCGAACCGAACTGCCCGCTGATCGGCAAGAGTGTGCAAGATGCCGGACTGCGTCACTTGCCGGGTTTGTTTCTCATCGAAATCGATCGCCAGGGCGAGGTGATCACGCCGGTGTCGCCATCCGACAGACTGCAAGAGGGCGATCGTCTGGTCTTTACCGGCCTCGTCAGCACAATCGTTGACCTGCAGCGCATCCCCGGATTGGTTCCCGGTGTGGAATCACATTACGACGTGTCCGACGCCAGCCGAGGTTCCCGTCGCCTCTGCGAAGCTGTGGTCAGCAGTTCTTTCCCCGAGTTAGGCCGCACCGTTCGGCATTCAAACTTTCGCACGCGCTACGACGCGGTGGTCGTCGCGGTGCATCGTCATGGAGAACGCATCGAGCAAAAAATCGGCGACGTCATCCTCCACCCCGGCGACACGCTGCTCCTGCAAGCCGGGAGGCACTTTGAACGTACGTTTCGAGGCAGTAGCGATTTTTACCTCGTTTCGGAAGTGCGCGACAGCGGCTTGGTTCGCCACGAACGTGCATGGATCGCGATAGGCATATTGTTCTTGTTGGTCGGCTTGTTGACTTGGAATACCCTGTCGACAGCCGTTTCCGCTCTCATCGCCGGGGCACTGATGGTACTGACCCGTTGCGTATCCGTGGGTGTCGCCCGTCGAGCGGTGGACTGGCAAGTACTCGTCGTCATTGCGATGGCGCTGGGTTTCGGTCAAGCCATCCACGAGTCGGGTCTGGACGCCGTACTTGCGAGCAGCATTGAACGCATCGGCGGAAACATCGCTGGTCCAATTGGCGTTCTTGTCGGCATCTATTTGCTCACCAATATTTTGACCGAACTAATTTCGCATATTGGGGCGGCAGCGCTGATGTTTCCGATTGCGATGGTGACAGCGCAAGAAATGGGCGTGGGTGCAGAGCCCTTTGTGATTGCGATCGCCATTGCGGCGTCGGCCAGCTTCGCAACACCGGTGGGTTATCAAACAAACCTGATGGTCTACGGTCCAGGAGGTTACCGCTTTGCAGACTTCCTGAGGGTGGGGATCCCGATGAATCTCTTGGTCATGATCGTGGCGATGCTCATCATTCCAACGGTCTGGCCGATCACCGCACTTCCACAATAGGTCGCGTACTTACGGGATAAACTTGTAACCGACGCTATGCACCGTAATGATGTGCTGCGGATGCTTCGGATCTTTTTCGATCTTCCGCCGCAAGCTGACAATATGGTTGTCGACGGTACGGTTGGCCGGAAACGCTGACAATCCCCAGATGACATCGAGCAAGTTATTGCGCTCGACGGGTTGCTCGGCGTGTTCGATGAGCATCTTGAGGATCTCAATTTCAAAGTGCCCGAGGTTGAATGTTTCTTCACCCTTGACCACTTTGCCTTTGACCAGGTCGACTTCGGCAATCCCGATGTGTACCATCTTGGCGACCGAAGACGCTGAACCGCTGCGACGTAGGGCGGCTTTGATGCGGGCCAACACTTCGCGAACGCTGAACGGTTTGGTGATGTAGTCGTCCGCTCCAACTTCCAACCCGCGAACCACATCGATTTCCTGGCTCTTGGCCGTCAGCATGAGAATCGGCACGGTGAAGCCCGCGTCGCGAACCATCTTGCAGACCTCCAAGCCGTCGCGCTTGGGCATCATGACATCGAGCAGGATCAGATCGGGACGCTCGGAGTTGGCTTTCTCCAGCGCTTCCTCTCCGTCGGCGGCGACGATGACCTCGTAGCCCTCGAATTGGAGATTGTCGCGCAATCCCATGGCCATATCCGGCTCATCCTCGGCGATCAGAATTCGATGCATCGTTGTTCTCCATGAGGGTTGTCGCTCCCGCTTGAGGCAAGAATATACGGAAAGTACTCCCTTTGACCAGCCTAGACTCGACGTCCACGATACCATGGTGGGCGTCGACGATGTGCTTGACCAACGCCAGGCCAAGTCCCGCACCCCGCCTCGCCCGCACCAGATCGTCATTCGCCCGGTAGAAATCGGTAAATAGGTGGTTGCGATCCTCCGGTTTGATACCGATGCCCCGGTCGCTCACACTGATCAAAACGCCATGCCCACCACGCCGGGTCTCCACAGATACGTCGATCCCCAGAAAGCGGTCGTCCCCATCCGAATACTTCATGGCGTTGTTAATCAGATTGATCAAGGCTTGGGCCACCGCATCGCGATCGCATTGAATCAGCGGCAGATCCTCACCAATGATGAGTTGATGCTCGAATTTCTCGTGATCAAGTTGAAGCAGATACGCTTCGTAGGTTTCCTTGACGAGCGCGGCGACGTCGCATTCCACCATCGTGTAGCGTTTTCGGCCAGCATCGATCCGCGCGAAGTCGAGAATGTTGTTGATCAAGTGGGTCAACCGGCTGCTCTCTCGGGTGATGATCTCATAGTATTCCCGCCGCTTGTCGTCGGAATTAACCCGTCCTGAAAGCAGCGTCTCGCCAAACAATCGAATCAATGCGAGCGGCGTCTTCAATTCGTGGGAAACGTCGGCGACAAACGATTGCTTCATCCGCGACAACGCCAGCTCTCGATTAAACACCCGCCACATCGCCCACATCACACCGGTCAGGGCTGTCATGACCAAGACCGTACCCACGATGAAGTAGATCGTTTGACGCTGCACCAGTTTGTGCTGCGCGCGAATGAGATGCTTACTGGGCGTTAACTCGACGAATGGAACGGCTGGCGCGAGGTTTTCGACCCAATGGGTACTGACCGCATCATCGTCATCTTGATTCACGCTAACGCGATGCGAAAACTGTGCGGGCGAGGTAGCTGGCTCCACAACTTCCGAGATGAATTTATCCAGATTCACCCGGGCTGCCACGACAGTCGGGCCATTCGCCCCCTGCATGTCCGTGGCATAAGCGATGATCACCGGTGCCCCAGACTCAACATCGTGGATGAATTCAACCGACTTGGACTGCGTATCGAATTGAGCGGTCAATAGCGGAGGGAACAAACGGGCCATGATCGAAGCCTGGGCCAAGTCACCTTTTTGCGCCTGGCCCGTCAAACTTGGGGTTCGTTCCCACAGATTATCCGCGGACCGCCGCCAGATGATGATCGTTGACGTTGAATCGAACATGTAAACTTCGTCCACCCACTCGGGCGGTCGCTTGGACCCAAAGGGTGGGAGTTTCAAACTGGACCGCCAGTTGACGGAAATGTTCTCCAGCACGTCTTCGAGTCTCAATTCGACCTGCTTGTTGATCTCAGCCCGAACAAGACGGGCTGCGGGCCGAAGATCGTTGATCCGTTGCGACGCAAGGAGTTGGGTCTGGCGGATGGCCAGCACCATCCCGAAACCGGCAAGCACCAGCGTGATGGTCACGACGCCAATCCCCGCGACCGTCCACGCGGTTAATCTGGTTCTGTCCTGATCAGCCATCCATGCATGATAACACGATACGAACCGACAGGCTCGGACCGCTTTCGATTCGATCAACGACGTGATTGGACACGTCGAATCAGGCCACTATATTCCGGTGTCTGTTCGATATTCCAACGTCTGATCGATCAGCCAACCTGATGGTGATGACGTCATTCAAAGGGAGTACCCCGGCATGTCCGACCCACAACCCATACCCCGTCCTGGTCGAGTCCCGTCGTTGGCCAACGTCAAGAACATCGTCGCAGTCGGTGCCGGTAAGGGCGGTGTGGGCAAGAGTACGCTCGCGGGCCTGTTGGCGGTTGGGTTGAATCGTAGCGGCATGAAAGTTGGGTTGCTCGACGCAGATATTTATGGCCCCTCCATTCCGACACTCATGGGTGTCGGCGGACAGCACCCCAAGGTCGACGAAGCCCGCAAGATGATGATTCCCGTGGATGCCAAGGGGATCAAAGTCATCAGCGTTGGATTCATGATCGACCCGAATGAAGCCGTCGTCTGGCGCGGTCCGATGGTGCACGGCCTGCTCAAACAATTCCTGGAGCAGGTGGACTGGGGCGAGTTGGATTACTTGATCGTCGACCTGCCGCCGGGCACCGGTGATGTGGCGCTGACGCTGGCCCAATCGATCCCGATGACCGGCGCGGTCGTCGTATGTACGCCTCAGGATCTAGCGTTGCAAGACGCCAAGCGGGCGCTAAAAATGTATCAAACGCTCAACGTGCCAGTGCTTGGCATTGTTGAAAACATGAGCTACTACCTCTGCCCGAAATGCGGCAACCGCGACGAGATTTTCGACAACGGTGGGGCGGAAGAAGCGGCAACGGCATTGAGCGTGCCATTTCTCGGTGCAGTTCCACTCAACGCATCGGTACGATTGTCCGCAGATTCCGGCCAACTTGACGACAACTTCGTCGGGTCGCAAGACAAAGTAACGGCTGCTCTGGATGGGTTGATCGGGTCATTTTGCGGTGAAGTGGAATCCGTCAACGCGAAGTCGGACGGCGCTCCGACATTGACGATTGAATAAACCGTTACGTCGAAACTTGGAGATGCCAAACCACATTCATGCCTGATCGAATCGACCAATTTGAGTCTGTGTTCAAAGCCGCAGAAAAGGCTCGCTATCATTACGACCCGCCGCTGCTTGACCGAGTTGTGGTGTTGGTTGATACACCAAAGGCGGATTCAAGTGCGTACGTCGAGACCGTTCGGGCATTCCTGAAGACCAGCAACATCGAACCGGATAATTTTCAGATCTTGGGGTCAGAGGATTTTACGGGCATCCAGCAGATGCTTGCGACGGTCCACACGGCATCTCCGAATTTGATCATTACCCACCGCCACCTGCACCTGAATCGCGAAGAACTCGAACACAGTCTCGGAACGTATCTCGATACGCTATTGCAGGGGACGAACATCCCCGTCCTGGTGACGCCGAGTCCAGAAGCTGATGGTTCGCTCAAACCGCTCGAAGTGGCTCACGATGTATTGGTGATGACCGATCATCTGATCGACGATCCGAAGAGTATCAATTACGGCGTTCGATTCGTCGCACGGGGCGGGAGCGTGCATCTTTGTCATATCGAAGACGATGCAGTGTTTCAGAAGTACATCGCGTTAATTGAGCGGATTCCCGAGATTGAAACTGACGTCGCACGTGAGAAACTGCGCGCCAAGCTCTTGCAGCTACCCTCTGATTATATTGCTTCATGCATCGACGCGTTGAAGTCTGAGACCATTGACGCAAGAATCAACCCGATCGTGCGTCTCGGCCATCGCGTGACCGACTACCATCAACTCATTGATGAACACGAAGGCGATCTGCTCGTCTGCAACACGAGCGACCCCGAAGACCTGGCAATCCACCCCATGGCCTACGCGATCGCACTCGAATTCCGAAATCAACCCTTGCTCCTTCTCTAACGGTCGCGACCCTGGGCTAACATGATTCAGAATCTCCAAACCATCTTGCTGGCGTCTGCCGACACCCACGCCGAACCGCACGTCTCGAGCGGTATCACGATTACGTTTGGCGTGCTGCTTTTGGCAATGGTCGGGTGCCTCGCGTTTGAGGAGAAACTGCATGCCAAGAAGTCGTTGATCACAGGCATTTTCGCGGTGATCTGCCTGCTTCTCGGCGAGATTACCGGGATTCTGCCGAAGGAATCAATCGCCACCATCGGCAAACACACCATCCGCCTGCCCGTATACATTCCCGCGATCGACTGGGAAGTGATTGCCATCATCATGGGGGCGTCGCTTTTTGTGGACGTAACCAGCAAGTCGGGCATCTTCAGTTGGATCGCCATCAAGCTGACCAAAGCTTCCGGCGGTGATCCGCTTAAACTGCTGATCTATTACGGCATTCTCACCGTCATCTTCTCAGCCGTCCTCAACAACGTCACCGCGATGATCATCATCGGATCGCTGACCACGGTGTCGCTCAAAAAACTCGGACGAAGCGACAAGCTGCTCGGCTTCTTGATCACCGAAGGATTGCTAACCAACGTTGGCGGTTTGCTCACGCTCATCAGTTCGGTGCCCAACATCATCGTCGGAAACAAAGCCGGCATCTCCTTCGTCACATTCTTTATCAAAGCCGCACCATTCGTCGTCATCGCAACGTTCGCCACGCTTTGGCTGGCCCGGTCGCGTTTTGGTGTCAAACGGTTGGAGACCGAGGGTGCAAGACAAGAGGCGGCGGACCGGGTGTCATCGTTCGACGAAAACGAGGGCATTCCATCCAGGCGGTTTTTCGTTACGTCAGCGATAGCATTTGTGCTCTTGATCGCAGCGCTTTCAACGACCTCGATTCTGCCATACGTCCAAGACTTGGGCATGGGATTTGTGGCGATGTCGTTCGCCGTTTTCATGTTGATTGCGTTTAAACACGAGGTCAACAAATTCTACGCGGCGCTCGACTGGGACTTGCTGGGCTTCTTTGCAAGTTTGTTCGTCGTCATCAATGTCATGGAACACGCCCTGGTCCTCGACGTGGTCGGCAAAGCGCTCGGGGCGTTGCTTGACCTTGGCGACACGCTGGGCACGGGAAGCCTGCTGGTTTCATCGGCGGTGGCCAGCAGCGTGACCGACAATATTCCACTGTCAGCGGTACTAGCGCAAATCCTGGGTAGCCATGACCCGGCGTATCCGGCCAGCTCTTCGGTGTGGTGGGCGGTTGTTTTTGGTGCGAATCTTGGTGGAAACCTGACACCGATCGGGTCGGCATCGACGCTCGTTGCGATGACGGTGATCCATCGAAGCGAGATCAAGCTGAGCTTTGGCGGGTTCGTGAAAGCCGCATTGCCATTCGCATTGGTTCACTTGACGCTGGCAGTGGCGTACGTACTGATTGTGCTATAACTACTTCAGAGGTGTATGGACATGACCATTCCGGAACTGCTATGCGACCAAGTTCGCCGCACGCGCGAATGGACCGGCATGCTGATTGCCGATTTGTCGGGCGAGGAATGGACGTTTCAACCCGCGCCAGGCATGGCCCACGCACTATGGCTTTGCGGGCACTTGGCCTCCGCGCAGGAAACGCTGCTCTTCAATCGAACGCTGGATAAGAGTGTCCTTGAGACGGCGTTCAAAATGCATTTCCCGATCGGTTCACCTATCAAGTCGGCTGGCGAGTATGATTGGCCCACCCCCGAAACCGTGCTGTCGAAAATGAAAGAGATGCAAGCTGCGTCGGAGGCGGCGATCCTCGAAATCGATGTTTCCATTCTTGGTGAACCCGCATACGGCAAAGACGGAAGCAAGCATCCGCATTACGATACGAAGGTCGGGGCAATCAGTCATATGACCCGTCACGAAGCGTTTCACGCGGGTCAATTGGCGTCGATTCGACGATTTCTAGGCAAAGAATTCCTTAGATAATCCGAACATCATCAGCGGACTTGGTTTCTTGATCATGCAAACGATTCATCTCAACTTGTTCGGGCCCGCCCGCGACTTCGCCGGGACCGATGCGATGCCGATCGAATTGCCCGATGGGGCGACGGTGGGGGATCTTGCTACCGGGTTGGCCGAGAAGTTCCCTAAATGGCGGGCAGGACTTCAAACCGTGCGGTACGCCATCAACGACGTGTTTGTTACCAGCGCTCACCAACTTGTCGATGGAGATCAAGTCGCCGTCATTCCGCCGGTATCCGGAGGGATGGCTGAACCGGAAGCGGACCTGATTGTCCTGACGCCCGACCCATTGAACATTGCCCATTGCTACGCGCATCTGGCGGCTGAATCGACTGGCGAGGGTGGTGGCGTCTGTGTGTTTGTCGGAAAGACGCGTGCCGAAACCAGCGAGACTCATGGCCCCCTCAAACATCTCGATTACGAAGCCCACGAATCGATGGCTATCGTTCAGATGAAGCAACTCGCATCGCAGGCACGCGAGCGCTGGTCGGTTTGCTCGGTCGCGTTGTGTCACCGAATTGGCACTGTGGGCATCGGTGAATCGTCTGTGGTCATCGGCGTGGCCAGCGGTCATCGCGATGAGTCGTTCCAGGCCTGCCGGTGGTTGATCGACAAACTCAAGCGCGAGGTCCCCATCTGGAAGTGCGAAGTGTGGGAATCGGGCGAACGAACATGGTCGAAGGGCGATCAGGCCAAAGCGGCTGATTGCGAGGCGAAGTGACGTGGCCGGTCGCGAATCGATTGCAGCCCGCACCGAACGTGCAAAGCGAATACTGCGAAAGCTGCGCAAGGCCTACGGTGACGCCGACTGCGCACTGACCCATAAGAACGCCTTCGAACTACTCATCGCCACCATTCTTTCAGCCCAGTCCACCGACGAAACCGTCAACAAAGTAACGCCCGCATTGTTTGAAGCCTACCCAGACGCGGATTCGCTCGCAGTCGCCGACCAGGAAGACGTTCAGGAAATCGTCCACCCGACGGGTTTTTTCAGGCAGAAGGCCAAGAACATCATCGGGGCGGCCCGGCGGATCGTGGACGAATTTGAAGGTGAGGTGCCCGAGAGCATCGAATCATTGGTAAGCCTGCCCGGCGTCGCCCGCAAGACTGCCAACGTCGTGTTGGGAACCTGGTTCGGCAAGAACGAAGGCGTGGTCGTCGACACGCACGTGGGGCGATTGGCCGACCGCCTGCGGCTGACCTGGAACCACAAGGACAGCAAAGACGCCATCCGCATCGAAAAGGACCTGATGCGGGTCATCCCCCAGAAAGATTGGACGTACATCTCCCACGCCCTGATCTGGCACGGCCGCAAAGTGTGTTCGGCGAGAAAGCCAACTTGTGAAGAATGCGAGTTGGTCGACGATTGCCCGTCAGCCGGAAAGCTGTGAAACACAAGGTATTCTATCGAAGCGTCCAAAGCGCGAGTCGGATCGTTCAAGGGATGTGGCTGATGATCCAGCCTATCAACATAGAGGCCCCAAAGACCCCGATCAACACGCCCCAAAACGCCAATTCGGCTCTCCAAAAATACTCAAAACCCAGCCAAAGATGGCGGGGCCTGAATATCTTGTGCTTATAGATCCCGTCGCGCCACCAGAATTCCAACCCGCATTCCGTACAGTGGCTCGCATGCATGGGGCTCCTCGCCCCACATTCGTCGCACTGCTTGGGATGTACAGGGCCTTCCTCCTCCGCGATGCATTTCGGGCAAACGAGCGACCCCTGCGGCATGGCCTGTTTGCACTTTTTGCATTTTCGGGGCATATCTGGATATTCCTCGCGGGGGCGGGGCATGGGTTGCCGCTCTTGCGCCTCGCTCAAGTGTACCTCGCAGATTCAAGGAATGCTTGACAGAATCGAGGGTCATTCATACCTTGTCGCGATTGAGTTTACCATTGTACCACTCTAAACTGTACGGGTTTTGTTCGGATCAAGAATTCCGGGCGGAGATTGGTGTTTCGACCCGACGGGTCTATGGTCTGAATTGAGGATGAACGGATGTTACCGGTAAAGAAGAAATCGAAGTGTCGCAAGCGAACGCGTCGTGCCCATCACGCGCTGTCAAAGCCAACCCTTGCGGCGTGCCCGAAGTGCGGCAAGGCTAAGCTTCCCCATTGCGCTTGTGACCAATGCGGTTACGCCAGTGCGCACGTCTTGCTCCCGTCGCGCAGCGAGGTTGAATAATGCCTATGCGGATAGGCGTTGATGCAATGGGGGGCGATCATGCTCCCGGCGCGATTATCCGCGGTTCTCTACAGGCACTCGCAGATTTTGAACAAATAGAATTGTTCTTGGTCGGTGACGAAAAAGTGATTCGCGATCATCTGACCGATTTGGGAGGGATTCCCAAACGGTGCGAGATCGTTCACGCATCTGAAGTTGTCGAGATGTCGGAGTCACCCACCGATGCGCTGAGGCGAAAGAAAGATTCATCCATCATGGTGCTTGCGCGCATGGCAGCCGACAAGAAAGTCGATGCCATCATTAGCGCAGGGAACACCGGCGCATGCGCTGCTGCAGCGCAATTGAGAATGCGGTCGTTGCCATGCATTTCGCGCCCGGGCATTGCGGTGGCATTACCAAGTTTTCATGGGCCAGTAACGTTGTGCGATGTCGGGGCGAATATCCAGGCGCGGCCCCAACACCTCTACGAATACGCTGTGCTCGCCACCGAATATGCCAAGATGGTCCTCGGTGTCGATTCGCCCCGGGTGGGGTTGGTCTCGATTGGCGAGGAAAGTTTAAAAGGCACCGACGTCATCAAGAAAACGCACGAATTGCTGAGTTCGGATAAAGCAATTCGATTCGTCGGAAACGTCGAAGGTCGCGAGTTGTTTCAGGACAAGTGTGACGTCGCGGTGAGTGACGGATTCGTTGGAAACATCCTTCTGAAATTCATCGAAGGGCTTTCCGAAGGCTTGTTCAAAACGATTTCTCGTGAATTTCAGGATGACGACGCCAACACCAAAAAGAAGTTTGATGATGCGTTGCATCGAGTTTGGGAGCGCCACGATTTTAGCGAATACGGCGGCGCGCCACTTCTGGGCATCAACGGAGTGTGCATGATTTGTCATGGCCGAAGTGAAGAGCGGGCGATTCGCAATGCAGTGAAGGCGGCCAGCACGTTTGTTGAACATCGGTTCAATGATGCAATCACCAATCGGCTAGCGCAGGCGGGCACCTCCGATCAAGCAGGCGCAAATGCTCAAACGTTGGCCAATATCGGCTAGTCTTTTGTGGGCTGGTTTTATTCCGGGTTGATCACCTGTGGGTCTTGAGATTCCATGAACAAAACGCTTCGTGCCATCATTGCGGGAACCGGGATGTCGGTGCCTGATCAAGTGATCGGCAACGACCACTTCGCGAGTTACCTCGATACATCCGACGAATGGATTACAACGCGGAGTGGTATCAAGAAGCGTCACCGAGCGGGCGAAGGCGACACCACGGTCACGATGGCGTTGGACGCTTCCCGAAAAGCACTCAAAGACGCTGGAATCGAACCTGAAGAACTCGACTTGATTCTCTTTGCGACGGTCACACCTGACACGCTCGTGCCCTCGGCGGCTTGCTGGTTACAGGGAGAACTCGGGGCGAAAAATGCCGGGGCAATGGATCTCAATGCAGCATGCGCGGGGTTGATTTATGGCATGACCCAGGCGGCGATGTATCTGCACTCCGGACTATACCAGCACATTCTAATCGTGGGCGCCGAAACGCTCAGTCGCATCACGGACATGCAGGATCGGTCGACGTGCGTCTTGTTTGGCGATGGGGCGTCAGCGGTGGTGATGTCGCATTCGGATGATCCGGAGCGAGGCGTCCTGTACCAGCACTTGGGTGCCGACGGCACATGCGCCGATTACATCTGGCAACCAGCCGGTGGATCGAGACTTCCCAACACCGAGACAACGCTGGCTGAAAATCTCGACAAGTTGCGGATGAAGGGTCGCGAGGTTTACAAATTTGCGGTCGTCAAATTCAACCGTCTGGTACAAAAGGCGCTGAAGGACACCGGTCTCAAGACCGAAGACATCGACCTGATCGTTCCGCACCAATCGAACCTGCGAATCATCGAGAGCGTGCAGGAGAAGATGAAGCTCCCGATGGACAAGTTTGTTGTCAACATCGACCGCTATGGGAACACGTCGGCCGCATCGGTCGGGATGGCCCTTGACGAGGCGCGTCGTGATGGCCGTGTGCAACCGGGTAACATCGTTATGATGATCGCCTTCGGTGCGGGACTGACCTGGGCGGTCATGGTCGTACGAATCTGAATTCAATTGCGCTGAATCCAGTGCGCTCAAGGTGGAGCGAAGACAATCGTTATGCAAAACAAGGCAGCCATTTTTCCAGGACAAGGTTCACAGCTTTCAGGAATGGGAGCTGATCTCGTCGATGCCAGCCAGCGTGCCAAGGATGTTTACGCCAAGGCAAACGAATTGGTCGGCTTCGACCTTCGCGCCCTTTGTTTCGAGGGGACGCCCGAGCAGTTGGAAGCCACCGACATTCAGCAACCGGCTATTCTCGTCACCAGCATCGCATTGTTGGAGGCGCTTGGAGAGCAGGTTGATGTTCGTTCTGTATTCCCAGCTGCGGCAGGGTTGAGCCTCGGCGAATATTCGGCGCTATATCACGCCGGATGCCTCGGATTTGACGACGTGGTGCGGTTGGTACACCGCCGCGGTCAATTAATGCAAGCGGCGGCGGACGCGGCTGACAGTGGCATGGTATCGCTCATCGGCGTCGACGAAGCCCAAGCGAAAACCATCTGCGACGAAGCAGCGCAAGGTGGCGTGCTGAGTCCAGCCAACCTCAATTGCCCCGGTCAGATCGTCATTTCAGGCGATCAAGCCGCGTGCGATCGATCTGTGGAAGTTGCGTCGGAAAAAGGCTTCCGCGCGGTCCCGCTCAAGGTTGCAGGAGCGTTTCACTCGCCCTTGATGCAGTCGGCTGCGGATGGGTTGGCCGAAGTCCTGGCAGAGATTGAAATTAAGAAACCAATCATGCCGGTGTTATCGAATGTCACCGGCGGTTACCACGAAGATCCGGAGTCAATACGCAAACTGCTCGTCGATCAGGTCACGCAGCCAGTGCGGTGGCAAGATTGCGTCGAGAAGTTGATTGCGGATGGCTATCAGGAATTTGCCGAGATTGGCCCCAACCGCGTACTCAAGGGGTTGGTTCGTAAGATCAACAAGAGCGCCCGAACGGTGAGCGTTGGCAAGATCGACGACATCAAACAGCAGGACATGGCCAGCATCTCCTAACCGCAAGCGCACACAAACGCCTGCGCGATCGCGATGGGCGCCGTAGAACAAAGGAGTCGTATGATGGACTGGCAAGGACAAGTGGCAATCGTGACCGGTGGAAGTCGGGGAATCGGACGTTCCATCAGTTTGGCGTTTGCCCAAAAAGGCGTGACTGTAGTTGCATGCGCCCGGTCCCTCGACAAATTGGAAGAAGTCGCCAAAGAGGCGAAACAGCGAGAGTACCCAGGGCAGATCGTTCCGACCGTCTTGGATGTCACCGATGGGGTTGCTTGCGAAAAATTGGTCGAAGACACCGCCGAGAAACATGGCCGACTAGACATCCTTGTCAATAATGCTGGCATCACCCGCGACGGCTTGCTCGCGACCATGTCGGATGACGATTTCGACGCGGTGATCGATGCCAATCTTCGGTCGGCATTTCGGCTGATGCGATCAGCGACCAAGCACATGATGCGAGCGCGGTATGGCCGGATCATTAACATCTCCAGCGTCGCCGGCTTGATGGGCAACCCTGGACAAGCGAACTATTCGGCAAGCAAAGCCGCCCTCGTGGGCTTGACCAAGTCGGCCGGTAAGGAACTGGCCCGCCGCAAGATCACCTGCAACGCCATCGCCCCCGGGTTCATCGAGACGGACATGACCGACGTGCTGCCAGACAAGGTCAAAGAGGGGGTCTTGCCCCTGATTCCGATGAAGCGGTTCGGGGCGGGCGACGAAATCGCCGAAGCCGTGTGCTTCCTGGCGTCACCGGCTGCCTCATATATCACAGGGCAGGTTTTGGTCGTTGACGGCGGACTTCACATGTAGGGCGACGCCTGCAATCGTTGCCCATGGGCCCCGCCGGTTGGGGAAGATGTTTTGCGGCTTCGTTTGCGCTGCATATGGTTGCGAATTTGGAACAAGGAAGCTAGGATCACCGCGACTCGGCGAACGTGCGTCATCTGACGAATGGCCGAACAAGTGTGTGTGACAATTGAAGTCGCAGTTAGAATTGAAAGGGGTTCAGCGGAACCCCTACAGGTTATATGCTCGTTTGGCATGAAGCCAATCGGCAGTCTTGTATGTCGGAGGACTTTTTGTGGCAACTCGTGAGGAAATTGAAGAGAAGGTAAGCGAAATTGTCAGCGAGCAAATGGGCGTCGACAAGAGTGAAATCACGACGGCAACCTCATTTGTAAACGATCTTAATGCCGACTCGTTGGACACGGTCGAATTGGTCATGGAACTCGAGGACGAGTTTGACACCAGCATACCGGACGAAGAAGCAGAAAAGTTGCAAACGGTTGGTGCGGCGGTTGACTTTATCGAAAAGCAGATGGCGGCTCGCTCGTCTTAGTACCAATGGAGTTGAATTCGTCGGCACGCCAAACGGCTGGTGTCGCTGATGGAATTT
>BQJS01000129.1 GCA_021604825.1 Phycisphaerae bacterium
CGCAAATGCAAGTAACCAAACATGACCGCACCAGCCACCAGAAAACGCATACCGGCCATCAAGAAGGGCGGCATGGTTTCAATTGCGAACCGGATCGCCAGATAAGTCGACCCCCAAACCACATAAATCGCAGCAAACGCCGCGACGATCAGAAGCAATCGCGGCGAAGATGATTCGGATTCAAGTGTACCGCTTCGTGAGGACATACGTCTGGACTCAATACGAAAAGGATCTGTTCACCGCGTCAATCGGGGCAGTCGGACGCAGTATTAGATGGCGCTTGGCAAAAGCGGACAAGCCACCGAACCGCCAATTTGAATTGTTTGTCCAATTAGCGTAGTGATTTCAGGATTCTGGAGAAATATCAAACGATCGGCACACCGCCGAACCCGAAAGTCCGACAGTGACATTTCGAGCCTCAGTTGTTGCCACGCTTAGCGTAATTCTTCACAAAAGGCGACAATTCATCGGCACTTTGCCCGTGCCACCAAGGGCTTGAATCTATTGCCGGTTTGTCGTTCAATGGTTGGCTCATTTGGAGCCCACTTCCATGAAGACCATCATTGAGCCGTTTCGGATCAAAGTTGTTGAACCGTTGAAATTGACCACCCGAGAGCATCGCGAGGATGTGCTTCGCGAAGCTGGTTTTAATGTGTTTCTGATGCCGGCTGAGGATGTGCTGATCGACCTCTTGACCGATAGCGGGACCGGGGCGATGAGCAGCGAGCAGTGGGCGGCGATGATGCGCGGTGACGAGTCGTATGCGGGGGCCCGCAGCTATTACCGCTTCGAGTCGCGCTTGCAACAGATCACTGGGTTTGAGCATATCATCCCCACGCATCAGGGCCGAGCCAGCGAACGCATCTTGTTTGAGTTGGTTGGCGGACCCGACAAGGTAATTCCCAATAACAATCACTTCGACACCACCCGTGCCAACGTAGAACACAGCGGAGCCGAAGCGCTCGATCTGGTGATTGACGAGGGGGCTGACCCGCGTTCGCGCCATCCGTTTAAGGGTAATCTGGACATCGACAAGCTCGAACGCCTCTTCAAAGACGTCGGACCCGAGCGCATTCCATTGGTTATGGTGACGATCACGAACAACAGCGGAGGCGGTCAACCAGTCAGCCTCGAGAACCTCAAAGCCGTCCGCATAGTTTGCGATCAATTCAAAACGCCGATGTTTCTCGATGCCTGCCGATTCGCTGAAAACGCTTTCTTCATCAAGGAGCGCGAGGAAGGCCAGTCGAATCGATCGGTGGAGGCCATCGTTCGCGAGACGTTTGACCTCGCCGACGGTGCGACGATCAGCGCCAAGAAGGACGGATTGGTCAACATTGGCGGTGTGTTGCTTTTGCGCGATGAATCGCTCTACCAAAACGCTCGGAATCTGCTCATTCTGACCGAAGGCTTCTCAACTTACGGGGGCTTGGCTGGTCGCGATCTCGACGCGATGGCCCAGGGCTTCGAGGAAGTGCTGCATGAGGACTATCTCAACTATCGCATTCGCAGCACCGAGTATCTCGGCAAGAAGCTGCTCGAATCAGGCATCCAAATCGTCGAACCGCCCGGCGGGCATGCCGTCTACATCGATGCGGCTGACTTTTGCCCGCACATTCCACCGGCACAGTTTCCCGGTCAGGCGCTGGTCGCGGCGCTCTATCGACATGGCGGCATCCGCGCGGTGGAAATCGGCAGCGTGATGTTTGGCGAGCACGCGAAGATGGAATTGGTGCGCTTGGCCATCCCGCGCCGCGTCTACACGCAATCACAAATCGATTACGTCATCGAAGTGATCCAGGAGGTTCACGCCAAGCGCGACGAGATCCGTGGCCTGAAGATCATCGAAGAGCCGCCGGTTCTGCGGCACTTTACGGCCCGCTTTGCCGAAGTGTAGCAAATACAGTTTGCTACTGCAGTTTGATGTTGCGCCACATTCCGGCTGAACCAGACTGCGCGCCGAGTCCCCATGGTCCGCGCATCGATTTTCCATCCAGCGGGATGCTTAATACGGACTTTCGATCGAGCTTGATTTGCATCGTGTCCTTTGAAATCTTGACTTCGAAGGGGACCCATCGATCAACAGCGAGTGACTCGACGCGAACGCTTCCAAGCCGGTCCCAGGTATTCTTGGCGCTGCCATACTCGAAAACCGTTACGCTGCCACCTGCGACGAACGCCATCGAAACAAAGCCATCTGCATTGCGCCTGAGCAGGAGATTGAGTTGCCGCTTCCATCCGGGCAGAATCTTGAACTCACCTGTGATGACGTAGCTATCTTTCTCATTGGGCGCTGTGTTCCAGGCGAGTGCGTTGACGTCAGAGAAAGCGATCTGAGTCCATTCCGGGCCGGCCGTCTCAAGAGAGGTAAATACCTCGTCCCATTTTGGCTTCAGGCTGGCAAGGTAAGCCCGGTACTCGCTGTCGAGCTTCTTCATCCTTTCCGGCCCCAGTGACTTCTGGATGATTGCGTTCAGCCTTGTCGTATAGTCTGAACTTCCCCCAAGTTGCCTGGCTTTCTTCATGATCGAACGAAATTCACTTTCATCCGTCGAGTCAACCAACAGCCGAAACAGCAACCACCGAAGTGCATAGCGCTTCCTCCAATGTACTTGGTTCAGGTCATCGTTGAAGATGTCATTGACTGAGGGGCGGGTAGAATCTTTGAGCAATTCGGTGGCGTGTACGATCATCGTACTTGTTTCAGGATCGTCTTCAGACCCTTGGCTCCAACCGTTGTCGATCATCACTTTGTCCGCGATCCACACTCCCGCTCCGGTCCCAAGCCAGTTAGGATGAGACTCGAAATTCGGAAAGTTTGCATACCGAACCAAGTGGGCCGCCTCGTGCGCGATCAATCGGCGGGTCATTGCAGGGAGACCGATCTGGCTCAATGTGTCGTCGGAACATTCGGGTTGAATGGCAATGTAAGCCGTTTGAGTTCCCCAATGGGAAAAAGCGAAATTGTCTTTGAACTTGCCACCAGTCAACTCAAACTCGGCTTTTTGATAGTCGTCGGCCGTACGGAATAGGTGAATGTCGCGCAGTTTCTCGGGCGGTTGGTCGGATACCGCAAGAAGTTTTGTAGCGACCGGCCAGACTTTCTCGGCAGTCTTCAAGGCCTCACTTGCGATCTGGTCATCATCGAAATGGGAGACGACGCGAAAGTACTTACCCGTTTGTACAAATTCTTCTGCGGCGCAGTACCCTGGGGCAACAATCAAGAATAGTACCAATGCTGCGTGCCGAAGTTCGCGATTCATTTTCGATCTCCTGATTATTATTGATGTTCCACTCGCCGAGCCATCTTCAGCCCATCGTATTTAGAGAATCTGTTGTTCGATATGGAATTGTACGTCCCAGACTCAGCGCCGTTGCATTGAATTCATTGTGTTATTTTGGGAAGGGATGACCCCGACAGAGGTGCCTTTCAGCTCTCGCTTGCGTAAACCAAATGTCCGCCGCCGTTCCTTAGAATGAAACGCGTTCAGCTGTAACACAAGATCAAACTTCGGAACGCTCACCGCGAGCGACCATACCCGATCCGATACCATTGGTATGGATTGTTAGCGCATCGCAACAATTGAACACACGCGGAGGCTTACTCGGCGTAGATGTGAAATGTTTCCGCAACCTTATCGTGCAGCGATTGTTTGCGACTGTCGAAGCCGGCCATCAGGTAACCAATACAGAGGATGATCGAACTTAAGAACTCGGCGGCGGTTCGGCCGACCGCTCTGCCAAGTGAACACGGGCCGAATTCCGCATTGACCACGCGTATGCCGCAGGCTCTCTTGCCGATGGTTTGACCGTTCCAATTGGCGATCAGATAGCCCTTGTACATGATCGAGACTGCCCAGGAGCCAAAGAACGGAACAAACGCGCCGGCGAACATAACGGGGATCGCGAGTACAACCATGTCGATAAGCGCCGCGACAAAGCGAATCCAGAAGCCGGCGTAACGAACATTTTCCACAGAGATAGCGCCTTTGGCAGGCATGCCACCAAGGGGAGCGGCGACCGCGACCTGTCCGCCGCACGTTGGGCAGAAGATCGTTCGCCCCAGGAATTCATCTTGCACACGAAACATCCGGGTGCAATGTGGACATTTGATTTGATTCACGGTATTCGCCCTCGATTTACTCATGCATCATCGCAAGCGTCCGTGTCCCGGTCAAATGGGCCGACGATTCTATGGGCGTCGGACTCCGACTTGTTCAAAGAATGCGTTCAGCGCCTCCGCTTGTCCCGGAATCTCGCGATGTACGATTGCGCGAATCATGCCCTCGCCATCGATCGTGGCGATTTGCTGGCACCGATATGTGTGCCCGACGCCCTTGTGTTCCGTGATATCCGTGTACTCGATGACGGCCTCCGTCGGTGAGAGCATTTCCACGTGGCTCTTGAACTCAAGAGAATCGAACGCTTCGCGAGCCCATGCAGCGTTCTTGGCGTACGATTTCATGATTGCTTTGGCACCGACGATCTGCCCCGATGGTGCATCATAAACACAGTCAGCCACAAGGAATTGGATCGCAGTTGCAAAATCGTCGATGTCCAGGGCTTCGGCGAACGCGACAACGTTTGGATGACTCATGTGGTTGGTTCCGCTTGTCCCTTGCACAATGCGCGACACACTGCCATTCCGTGATCTCGATTTACGGAGAGATCGCCCATCTTACGGGATGGCCGCCGCAGTTTGGAATAACGTGTCGCGTCCAGAGTAGCCAAAGCCGTGGTCCGCGCAATCGTGCCAGGTTCTTGTTTTGTCAACCGCGTTATTGACGGGTGGCTGTCCAGTTTGCAATTGGGTTGGGTGAATTACTCTCGAAGTATTGCCCGCTTGCGGCGCCAGTCGTTGAGTTAATCGTTCCAGCATACATGCCCTGATTGAAGTTGGGAATCAAAACATTGGCATTGTCGTTGAAGGTTAATTCGCCTGCAACGTTGACAGTTCCCGTTAACGTGAAGTTCCCGGTCGCCCAGGTACTTGTTCCCGAGAACGCCCCGTTGTTGTCGATCGTAAACGTGAAAGTGTTCTGAGCCGCAGGCGCCCCGACGCTTCCAGCGTAAGTACCCGTAAAAGCGGTTCCCTGTTGGCCGCCACCGTCGTTTCCACCATTGCCAGCGTCAAAGGGTGGTGGCAGCTCAAACCCTTGGATAGAATTGTCCTCAAAAAGACCGATCATCTCGCGCAGATACTTCGCATGGACACCGAAATTGTTGTTGGCCGCAGCGGTCCGGTCCTGAACGAGATTGCCTTGCCCATCAACGGTGACGATGATCGTGACCGTGCCCGCATTATGGACGGCTGCGACCTTGCCGCAGCGCACCAATGCCGATCCACTCGTTCCGGGTGTTGTGGGAATCTGATGTTGAATCACGTCGATGTTCTCAGCGGTGACCACTTCGGTTGTGTCATGGCTTCGAAGCGCGGAGATATTCCCGGTCAGCGACGTCGCCTGCGGGACTGTGGTGCCCGGCGTGATTTCAAACAGATCCTGCACATCTCCAGGGAAACCCGAGAGCAACAATTCGTCGCCCAGGTCGAGATCGGTCAACTCCGCATCAGTGGCGACAGTGAGTTTGTTGGAGAGTTCTTCCTGCGTCGTGAACAGACCGATGTCGGGCGACGCAACCGGATCGCCGGTGTAGTCCGGATGGGTCAACGCCCGCAGCAATGTGACCACCGTTCCGGTCCCCGATTGCACCGCCACCACCTCTTCAACTTCGAGGCCCGTGAGACCGTTGAAGAACTCGGTGACATGGGCGTTGGTTGCGAGGAGTCGATCGTCAATCGCAAACGCGGTGCCAAGCGTGAAGAACTGAACATCGTTCTCACCCGGACCGACGCGAATTCGCAAAACCACCGCGTAGGCAGCTTCGTTTAACGTGACAAACGTCGATGCGTTTGACGGGCAGTTGTTCGAAAGGCTTGGCACGCTCGTGCAACCAGCAATAATCGTGAGGGCGGTCATCGCCAAGGTGACCGCCTTCGCGGCGTTATTCTTCAGTGATACGCTCGTGCGCATTGAAAGTCTCCACATTCATGTTAATTCGTTGCGGGCCAATCCCCATCAGCCCAGTTCCGTTCCGGAAGGGTATTCGGTCCAATCCGGTCGCAACCATCTAGGCCGCCTGACACCCAAGGCAGGTCAATAAGACACATGCCACCAGGTGTCAATTGGGGATTGTGCGCGAGTTTCCTATTTCTGAAAAGAATCCGAAATCTTGTCTGCGAAAGGGGCCATTGCGGGTCGAATTCAATGGGGCGACGGGTATAATCCCGAATGGATGGAGCGATTCTATGAAGGCACAGGCCGTCCAACGACGGAATCGCCTGCAGGACGAAGGTCCATCTGGATTAAGGATGTTGAAAAACAAGTTATTTCAACGCAAAGGAACGCGCCATGAGCCCGTTACCCCTAAGTAGAGCCATCCCACGCAGTCTCGCCGGTTTGCAGGACGAACTCGGTCAAATGTTGGGTCGCATGTGGCACACCGGAATTTCCACCGCACCGCTCGACGGTCAGAATTGGGCGCCGGCGATCGATGTCTACGAAGAAGCCACCGGCTACGTCCTGACGGCCGAGGTGCCGGGGCTGAAGGTGGACGACATCGAAGTAACCCACGAGGACGGCGAACTCGTCATCCGTGGACAAAAGGCAGCAGACTTCGACGAAGAAGGCGACCGCGAATACCTAAAAGCCGAACGTCGCTTCGGCAGTTTTTCAAGACGCATCGCGCTACCCGAGCCAATCGTTGTATCGGCCATAACGGCCACCTGCCGAGCCGGCTTGCTAACGGTCCACATGCCCAAGAAAGAACCCGCCCAACGCGAAAGCGTGACGATTCAGGTGCTGGACGATTGAAGGTAGGGTTCGCTGTGCGGACCGAATTGATTTTACGCATTCACGTTGTCGTCGGTACGCACGGCGGACCTTACTTGTCAAATCTCATCACCGTTTACATCCACTGTTTCACTTCTTCTTGCGTCGCCTTCGCCGCGCGGCGCGTTGTCGGGCCAGTTCGCGCATGTCTGTGGCGACGTCGGTTTCGTCCACGATTTCTTGGCCCAACAGTGTCTCCAACAAATCTTCCATTGTGACGATGCCGGACAACCCTCCGAATTCATCCACAGCGAGTATGATGTGCTGTCTTTTCTCGATGAGCGTTTCCAAAGCGTCCGCAACCGTGGCCATTTCCGGAAAGATTGGGATCGGTTTGGCGATTTCCTTCAGATGCTTTTCGCCTTCGTCGTTGCGGTGGGCGGCGCGAATGGCGAATCGCGGAACGTAACCGGTAACCTGCTCCGAATCGGCCGCGAAAATCGGAATGCGTGCGAAGCGGATGGGGGCGTGCTGCGCGATCGCCTCGTTAACGGTCATGTCTTCGGGAAGTGAGAATACAACCGTCCGTGGCGTGAGCACGTCGGACAGGTGAATCGCGGATAGGGCGATGAGGTTGGACGCGATTCGGTACTCGCGCTCTTTGATCGCGCCGCTCGATTCTCCCATGCGAAGCGTAGCCAGTATTTCGGCACGGCTAAGACTCTCCTCACGTTGCTTCGAGGCGATGGCGCGGTTGATCCATTCCAAGGGGATGATCAAGGGTAGGCAGATAATAATCATCACCCGAATCATCATCGCAGCCGAACCTGACAGTGATTTCGAGTGCACCGCGCCCAGCGTCTTGGGGATGATCTCGCTGACCACCAGCACCAGGATGGTCATGATTGCGCTCGCCGCCCCGACGGCTTTGTTGCCAAAGACCACCGCCGCCTGCGCCCCGACCCCAATGGCACCAACCGTGTGAGCCACGGTGTTCATCGTGAGGATCGCAGCCAACGGTCGGTCGATGTTCTTCTTCATCTCGCGCAGCACTTCACCAGCCCGCGACCCTTTCTCCACCATAAGCTCGACGTGACTACGAGGAAGGCTCAGCAAACAAGCCTCCAAGAGAGAACAAAGAAAAGACACCGCCACAGTGCCAAAACCAAGGGCGAGAAGAAGCGTCATCGATAGGACTCCGGGGGGTTAGAGCACGCTGTTGAAGTAGGGTCCGCTGTGCGGATCATTCAATAGGTTGCTGGATGGTTATGCCAGCGGTCCGCACAGCGGACCCTACTTGTACTCAATTCGACTGGCCAGCTTTATCGGGTTGCAGCACGTCGGCCAGGGGGACTTCCATCTCGACTTGGCCAGCCGCGATGACCGCGGTTTGTTTTTGTAGTTGGAGGCGGACTAGGGTGGCTGATCGCTCGAATTTCTTGACGTATATCGTGTCGCCGGGGCGTAGGGTGCCGAGCCAGTTGTGCCATTCATCTTCAGCGATGCGGGTGGCGGCTAGGCGTCTGGCTTCGTTTTCGTAATGGATGCGTTGCTGCTCGGCGTCGAGCATAGTCTTGTTGGCTTCGATGCGTGCGCGTTCGGCTTGGCGGCGCGAATCTACTGTGGCCTCGATGGCTTTTTTGAACGCGCGGTGGCGGCCACTTAGGTAGGACTTGGCTTTCTTGACCATGCGTTTCGACATGCCTAAGCGTGAGGCGATGATCATGGCGTTGCTGTTGCCCGGTTCACCGATTCTCAGGCGATAAGTGGGTTGCAGCGTTTGCACGTCGAATTCGACCGAAGCGTTGTCGACGCGATTTGACGAAAATGCGACGGCTTTCAGCGCAGATAGGTGCGTGTTGATCACTGCGTGGCATTTGATGCGACACAACTCGTCGATGATGGATTGTCCGATCGCCGCGCCTTCATCCGGATCGGTGCCCGCGCCCAGTTCATCGAGCAAAACCAGCGACTGGGCGTTGATCTGAATCAGCATCCGCAGCATGTTGGACAGGTGCGAGCTAAATGTGCTGAGCGATTGCTCGATGCTTTGCTCATCGCCCACGTCGATGTGGATTTGGCGATAGACGGGAATGCTCGAACCCTTGCCAGCCGGTACCGGTATGCCGCATTGGGCCATCAGCGCGATCAAACCGATCGTCTTGAGCGTGACGGTCTTCCCGCCGGTGTTCGGGCCGGTGATCACGAGTATGTCGAAGTCATCGCCGAGTCGGACGTCGATCGGGACCACGTCGGAAGCGGGGCGGCCTTGCTCCTTGAACACGTCGATTAACAACGGATGCTTTGCTTGATAAAGCAGGAGCTTTTGATCTTTCGCGATATTCGGGCAGATGCAGTCGCGCTGTTTGGCGTAGCGCACCTTGCCGCTGATCAGGTCGAGGATGGCCAGCGCTTCGATCGTCGCGGTGATCGCCGGTTCGTTTTGATGCACGAGGAACGAGAGCTGCGATAGGATTCGGATGACTTCCTTGCGTTCGTCGTCGATGAGCCGGACAATTTGGTTGTTCGTCTGCACGACTTCGGTCGGTTCGATAAAGAGCGTCGAGCCGGTGTCGCTGCTGGTGTGGACGATGCCGCGAAGTTGGCTGCGAAACTCGGTCTTAAGCGGCAGTACGGTGCGTTCACCGCGCTGGGTCGTATTCGGAAATTGCAGGATGCGGGTGATGTCGGGATTGCGCAACATGCGCGCATAGATCACACCAATCTCACCGCGCAGCGAATCGATGGATCGGCGCAATTCGAGAAGTCGCTTGCTGGCTTCGTCGCGCACTTCGCCGCGCTCGTCGATGGTGCGATCGATCTGTTCGGCCAACGGACTGAAGTCGCCGACGCGCTCACCGGCTTTTGCGATGAGGGGGTAGGCTTCGCCGATCGATTCAAGCCATTGCGAGATGCTAGCCGTCGCTTTAAGCGTTTCGCCAACCTCGTGAAGTTCGCCCGCGTCAAGGCCAGCCGGTGTCCCCGATGCCGCGAGCGCCGGGCGAATGTCATGCACACCCCCCAAAGGTATCGCCCCTCGCGTTTCAAACGCATCCTGCATCTGGCGCACTTGATCGAACCAGCGCGTGATCGTATCCCCCCGTTTACTGGGCGTGAGCTTGCGCGCAAGATTCTTCCCAAGCGTGCAGGCGCAGCATCCGGCGAGTGATTCTCGGACGTGATCGAATTTCAGTTTGTCGAGGGTGTGTTGGTCCACTTCAATACCGCAATGTTACAAAGTTCGTCTGTGTTCCCATCTTAGCCATCGTGATCCGCATTCATCCAAACGTAAACGCCGGAATTCGCCACAAACTCGATTTTTTCGAGACGGAGCGATGCGGGCAGATATAATACAGACAACAGGCCCATTGAATAGTCACGCACGCGATGCCAGAGAGGTTCGCCTATGCTCCATGCCGATTCGCCCAACATCCATTCACCGATTCGTCGATCCCGCCTCAATCGATTCACCCGCTTTGCGATCATCGCGCTGCTGCTGATGCCGGCTGCCCCTGCGCTGGCGGACGATCTGTACAGCATACCCGATATGAAAAAATTGGAGCGGACCTTCGAGCGAATTGCAGAGAATGTTCGGCCTTCGGTTGTGAGCATCAGCACGCGTCGGCTGTTCGAAATGCGAAGCGGTGGCGAACGCATGGTGCCGCATAGTCAGGGTTCCGGTCTGGTTTATCGCTCAAGCGGATTCATTATCACGAACCACCATGTGGTTGAAGGTGCGGATGAAATCACCGTGGTCGTTTCCGACAATTCGCGGCGCAGTTATGACGCGCGGGTGATTCAATTCGACCCACGTTCTGACTTAGCCGTCCTGAAGATCGACGCCCAAAATCTCCGCGTCGCACCGCTAAGCGATCTTTCTGAAGTGCGACGCGGGCAATGGGTCTTTACGATCGGAAATCCCTTCGGACTGGCTAACGATAACGGGAATACCTCGGTGTCGTTTGGAACAGTCGGGACCACCGGGCAATCGCTCACCGGTATGATTTCATCCGCCAACAACGACCGATATTACGGCAATCTCATTCAGACGGATGCCAGCATCAATCCCGGAAACAGCGGTGGACCATTGTTCGACCTTGAAGGCCGCGTGGTTGGCGTGAATACCGCGATGGTGTCGGGGTCCGGCGTGGACGAGGGGTTGGGTTTCGCGATTCCGATTTCCCCGCGCACGCGGCGGATCATTTCGCAGTTGGCCGACGGCAGGGTCGTCCGCTACGGCTTCCTTGGTGTGACCATTACCGACCCCGACCAGAGCGACGTGCGAATGCGCAGTGTTCTCATGGGACGCGGGGCGCTGATCAAAGATCTGACCGGCGATACGTCGGCCAGTCCTGCCGCCCGCGCCGGTTTGAAGGTTGGCGATGTGGTCACCGAATTCGACGGTCGGGCAGTATTGGATTCCGACCATCTGATTCGTTTGGTGGGCGAAACGCCCGTGGGTCGCGAGATCGACGTTGCGTACATTCGCAATCGTCAGCGCATGGTGACCAAGGTGCAGTTGGCCGAGCGCGTCGAGACGGTTCTTGCCCGTCGTTCGCATAGTGGTTGGCGTGAGGGTGATGGACTGCCACAAATCGAATGGCGCGGTGTCATCCTCGTCGAGCCGACCGGTTCGTTCATCGAGGCGAAGGGTCTTTCACTCAGCGACGCAGGAATCTACGTGGCTGAATGCACGCCGGGTTCAAAGCTGCATCGCAGCGGGCTTCGCAACGGCAACATGATCGATCGCATCGACGGCAAACGGGTGAAGTCGTTTCGCGAGCTAAGAATGTTCGAAAGCGAAGCCGGCGGCAAGTTCACACTCGAACTGCGCAGCGGCAAGAAAATCATCGTCCGTAAGTAGTCGCTCCCAAACACGGGCAAGTCGGTCCTCAAACGCGTACGAGTGTCCAATCTCGCTAAATCCAAGCGTTTCTTGCGACCAACTCTCCATTCGATTGTATAGGGATTCCGAAGAGAAGGTGTGCGCCGTACATGGCGTGTCATTTTGACGGTGGCCCATTGACCCCGTTTTCAGTGTTGCCGATCAGCGTGCGGATGCCTCGTTTGATATACTGCTTCAAGTCTATATGGTTTGGGCTTGGATCAAATTGAGGCGCGGTCGATCTAATGGTTGAATACGCGTAAACGATGCCTTCGGGTTGGCGGTTGGCAAGCAAGATACACGTTCGGGGTTACGGATGGACACTGGGCAACAATTCGTAATCAACACCATCTACGTTGCGGGGGATGACGACGTCAGGCCCTCGGGGCGGCTGCGCGCGGTGGCAGTGATTACGGTGCTGGTGTCGTTCGCGTGGTTGTTCGTCACCTGGGGGCCGATGTATCGCTGGACGCAGAAGACCTTGATGTTCGGCGAGTTGAATATTGTCAGCGGCATGATGAAAGTCAATGATTCCGAACCGACCCCCGCCAAATCCAAAACCAAGTCGCGAAAGAAAGAGTCACGCGAAGAACGGGCGGAAAGGCGTGCCGAAACGCGTCGCATGCAAGCCGAAAAAAAGGAACGTGCCAGTCAACGAGCCAAGGACGCCAAAGATGCGCAGGTCGTCCTTGCCGCGACCGCCTACGGTTGGCTGATCGTCTCGACGCTGGCAGGGTTCGGCTTAACGATCGCCGGTTGCGCCGGGTTGAGTTCAAGGGGCGTGTTGCGGCGACTGGGCATGGTACTCTTGCCGGTGAGCATCATCGCGTGTGCCGCCATTGGTTGGTACGTGTGGAAAAAATACTCTTGGTATGAGACGCTGCTTCCCGAATGGGTCAAGCCATTGAGCATCGGTCTGGGGATGGCCGCCTTTGGTTCGATCGGATTCATGCTGAATCGCCACGGGCGGGGCATGCACTCGTTGGCGGGGCTGGGCGTGATCGTATCCGCGCTTCTCAGCATGGCCGCCATCTGGATCGCCGTGCGTTGGGGGCAAATGCCATCAGATCCAGTCAACGCAATGCTTTACACGAAGATATTTGTTGTACAATCCGCTTACGGTTGGCTGCTGTTGTTGGCCGTCCGGTTCACTTGAGTGCAACGAAAGCGCTATGGCTCACGACCCCGAACAAAACAAATCCAACGAAGATCAATCTCGGCCGTTGTCGGTTTTGCGGGCGATGATCGATTCGATTGATCACGACGTATTGCAACTGCTCGCAAAGCGTAATGCCCTCGTCGGTGAGGTTGCCGAATACAAACGCCATCATCGCCGCCGAATTCGCGACCTCAGCCGAGAGCGCGAACTGCTTAACGATCGGCGCGAACGTGCGACTCCGCTGGGGCTTTCGCCCGAGATGATCGAAAGCATGTTTCGGTTGATCCTCTGGGCCAGCCGCGATCGCCAAGCCACTTTGAAAGCCGAAGTCCCGGTTGATATCGAACCACGCACCGTCGCGATCATCGGTGGCAAGGGCGGGATGGGAAAATGTCTTGCGAACCTCTTTGGCGATCTTGGCCACGCGGTGATGATCGCCGATGTGGATACACAGCTTTCGTCGAAGGAGGCGGCGTCGGTCGCCGATGTGGTGGTGATCAGCGTGCCGATCGAAGCAACGCCCGACGTGATTCGCGAGTTGGGACCGCTCGTCAAGAAAGAGAGCCTGCTGATTGACGTGTGTTCGGTGAAGACCGAGCCGCTTAGCGTTATGATGGAGCATTGTGAGGCGAGCGTGATTGGTACGCATCCGTTGTTTGGCCCAAGTGTTCACTCATTGCAGGGGCAGCGGTTGGTGATTACGCCGGGGCGCGGCGACGAATGGCTTGCGTGGCTTAAGGCAATGTTTGAAGCCCGCGGTTTGGAACTCTTGGAAACGTCGGCTGAGCGACATGACAAAGCGATGGCGATTGTGCAGGTGTTGACGCACTTTTCCACCGAAGTCATGGGCAAGACGATGGCGCGGTTGGGCGTGCCCATCGACGAGACGCTCTTGTTTACATCGCCGATCTACATGCTCGAAATGTTCATGACGGCACGACACTTTGCCCAATCGCCGAGGCTTTATGGCTCCATCCAGATGGCCAACCCAGAGACGCCGGCTGTGACTGCTGCCTACATTGAAGCGGCAGAAGCGCTGCGAAAAATTGCGACGGAGCAAGACCGCGACGCGTTTAAGCAAACGTTCGACGATGTGCGGGCGTACTTCGGCGAGTTCACCGAACAGGCGATGGCCCAATCCGACTTCCTCATTGACC
>BQJS01000130.1 GCA_021604825.1 Phycisphaerae bacterium
GGATGCCCACCCAACTCAGTTCAAAGAGCGTGAGCGGTTCGAGGTAGCCCGTCTCACGCACCATCCCGTCGATAACCAGATTCGTACTCGTTCCGATGAGCGTACACATTCCTCCAAGAATCGTCGCGTACGATAGCGGAATCAAAAGCTTCGATGCCGGGATCTGCCGCTTGCGACACCAACTCAACACTTCCGGCATTAGCATCGCCACGATGGGCGTGTTGTTGAGAAACGCCGAAACACCCGCCGACGAAACCATCATCCGACTCATCGCAGCGCGAACTCCGGTCCCCACACCCAACAACCGCGACACCAACATGTGCAATGCCCCCGTCTCGCGCAGACCGGCGGCTACCACAAACATTGCTCCCACTGTGACGAGGCCATGATTGCTCAAACCGTGGAACGCTTGCTCAGGCGTTATGATCCCCGCCGCCACGACCATCACCAAGCCTCCGGTAAACGCGGCGTCGGGTGGCAGCCAACTTCGCACCAGGGCGATGAGCATCAACGCCAAGACTCCGAGAGTCAGGATTGCTTCCCAGGACATTTGCTAACCGTCACTTTCTGTCAAATCATAGCCCGATTCGCTCGAACCGGATTGGCTCATTCGCATCATTGGCATCGACCATTCTCGCCTAAATCCATAAGACCCAGGGGCGTATTCAAAAAGATTAATACTTGCACGTGAATGGGTAGGTTTAGGGCCGGTTTCGCGTTTCGGCCAGCGGTGGGCGGTACTTCTTGTGTTCCACGAACAGGGCATTTCGGCGCCGCAATTCACCGAGACTTCCGCTCAATCCTTGCTTCGTCGCCAACTGGATGGCTTCCGATTGCGTGGCGATTGCCTGCTCATAAGCCTTCGTTTCTGCATATGCGGTGGCCAACGTGCTGAGGGCCATTGGGTCGTTGTAGGCCGTCTTGTCGCAGAGGCTCAAAGCGACTTCCACCGCACGTTTGCCGTCTCGAATCGAATTGTCCGGACACGTTGCGAGCAGCCACGCCAAATGACCGCTCAACTCCGCATTACCACTTGAACATTTCAGCCCATTTTCAAGCGTTTCTTTCGCTCCAGCGAATCGTGCATTGGCTTCCTGCACCGCCGCCAGCCGGGCGATCGCCACTACGAAACATGGCGCGGCGTCGATCGCGAGTTGGTAGTGAGTCACGGCATCATTCAATCGTCCGTAACCGGCATATACTTCGGCGATGTTGTATTGATATTTGGCGTGTGTCGGAGCCAATTCGATGGCTTGCTTTAGGTGTTGTAATGCTTGATCTGGGCGGCCGATCTTTAACGCCGAGATGCCCAAACCGTTGAATGCTTTTGCGTCCGCCGGATTCAAAACGGATGCCCGCCCATAGTGGTCATATGCGTCTTCGTGACGGCCCATCGTACGCAGCGACTCCGCGACATTGACATGGGCGATGTGACTCTCAACCCCAACGCGCAGGGCGTGCGCCCAAAGTGATTGCGAGTCACGCCAAACGGTTGCCTGGGCCATCGTCAGAAAAAAAAGTCCGACCAGGTACGCCGCCATCGACACCCGCGCAAGCTTGGCAAACGTCTCGCGCGACGGTTCGCGCTTCGCTTTCCGAACAACCCGATGCAAGGCAGCCGCCGCAAGAATCGCTATTGGAAGCAGTGGCAAGTAACCATAGCGGTCGGCGACAAACTGTTCGCCACTTTGGGCGACACCTGAGACTGGGCCCAACAACAACGCGTATGCGATCGCGGCGATCAGCAGCGCGGGGAATTTGCGCCGCAGCACGAGAACGGCGATGGCTCCACCCACGGCGACCGTTGCCGACAATACAAACGTCCAACCCAAAAGCTGGGCCCGCTCGGGGATTGGATACAGCGCGCATAACTTGGTTGGCACCAAAAACTTCATGGGATACCAACAGATGCCATAGAAAAATGTCGCCAGCCTTGAGATCAGATCGAAACGGGCGATTGGCTGCCACGCTTCCGCAGCCGCCTGAGCCTTGATCGCCAACACCGACGCCGCAATCGAGCAAGAGATGTACGGGGTTTTCTCAGCCAATCGCGACGTCAAAATCGACATTGACGTCCCTAGTCGTCGGAGCGGAAATTCGTCGATGGCCAGCAATACCAGTGGCAACGGAACGGCGGATGCCTTGGTCATCAAAGTGAGGCCAAACGCAATCCAAGAAAAAACAAGCCATCCGTAGCCCCGCGAAGAGGCAGCGAACTTCAGATATCCCAAGACCGTCAACATCACGAAGACGCCCGACAATACGTCGCGCCTTTCAGTCACCCAAGATACCGATTCGACTCGAAGCGGATGGATCGCGAACAATAGGGCTGCGACCATCGCCGCTCTCTGCAGCAATCGATGATCGGATGGTTCGTCCGACTTGAATCCACGCAAAAGCAGCATCAAGGCAACATCGAAAAACAGGACCGATGCCAGGCAATGCAGAAGCAAATTGGTCAGATGGAATCCGAAGGGATTGAGTCCCCAAACCGCGTGATCGACGGCCAAGCTAAGCCATGCGAGCGGTTGATAGTGGCCGCCGTGAAACGTGGTGAACATCCACTCAACGTGAGTCCCATCCAGCCCGCGAATCCCCTCGTTGAAAACGATATTGGCGTCATCGTCCCAATTGACGAATTCACCGGATAACCCACTGGCAAAAGCGGCAAAGGTGATCACAGCAATCGCCAGACGAATGCCCCAGCGGGCGGTCCCGCTCGTCGATTTGGATGGAGTGTCGATCTCGGTCACCCGGGTATTCTACAACAACCGATGCCAACCGACAGCGCCGGTCGACAATCGACACAGGGCAGGTTGACCAAGCGTGGAGCCGTTGATACGTTTCTGACGGTGTAGAATATGCCCGAATGGCATCACGCGAATTGGATCGAAAATCCCATGAAATTCCCTGCAATCATCCCAGCCAGTCGGACCGAGGATATCAAATACGCCGTGCGCGATGTCGTTGTGTTGGCGCAAGAGGTGGCGGCGGCTGGCAAACAGATGTGCTATCTGAATATCGGTGATCCGAACCTGTTCGATTTTGAAACGCCTGCACACATTGTCGAAGCGGTGCATCGAGCGATGAAGGAAAACCGTAACGGGTATGCGCCGTCGTCGGGCACCAAGGGAGCAGTAAAATCAATCAACGCCCAAGCCACCCGCCAAGGCATCAAGTCGGTGCAGCATACGTTCGTGACTACGGGAGCAAGCGAGGCCATCGACCTGGCACTGACGGCCCTTGTGAACCCCGGCGAAAATGTCTTGACGCCATCACCGGTGTATCCACTCTACACCGCGATTCTCTCGAAGCTCGATGCCGTCAACAATCCGTACTATCTCGACGAAGACAACAACTGGGAGCCCGACATCGCCGACATCGCGTCGAAGATCAATGACAAGACTCGAGCGCTGATCTTGCTAAATCCGAACAACCCGACGGGTACGGTCTATTCAAGAGAAACGCTGCAAGCCGCCATCGATCTGGCGATCAAACACAATCTCGTCATCTTTAGCGATGAGATTTACGACAAGCTGCTGCTCGATGATTTGCCTTACACGTCGATCGCGTCGATGACCGACGAATTGCCCATCGTGACGTTCAATGGAATGAGCAAGGCCTATCTCGCTCCTGGATTTCGGATTGGATGGGGAATCGTCAGCGGTCCAGGCGAAATCGTTGGCGATTACAGCGAGGCGATTCAAAAGCTCGAGCGGGCTCGTCTCAGTGCCAACCATCCGGAGCAATACGCCATACCAGCCGCCCTCGATGGCGATCATTCGTTCCTCGAACCTGTCCTCGAGCGATTGCGACGTCGGCGCGACCTCACGGTGAATCGACTCAACGCGATCGACGGCATCAGTTGCGTCCGACCACAAGCGGCTTTCTACGCATTCCCGCGGATTGAGTTGGGTGTGGATGACGAGACATTCGTCCAAAGATTGGTACGCGAGACGGGAACGGTCTGCGTCCATGGCAGTGGGTTCGGTCAGCGTCCAGGGACGCAGCATTTCCGTGTGGTATTTCTTGCGCAGGACGAAACGCTAAACCGCGCGTTTGATCACATTGAAGCGGTGGCCAAGATGTATCGCTAATGAATCACTACTACGTTACGGTGCTTGCGGAAATTCGAACAAATAGATAGCTGGCTCATCGACGTTTGAAACGGCGATAACTTCTCCCGAAGCGGCCATCCGCCCCACCGTGATTCGATCCGCGACGTCGGCAACCGATAGCGGTTGGGAATTCGCAAACGGCGGTTCCGTTTGAATCGCGACTACCTGACTCACTGCGTTGGCAACGATTGCAACCCTGCCAATCTCAAAGTGCGAGATATCAACGGCCCCGCGTTTGTCGATACCGGGTAGCTGCGCGGTGTGGATCACTTGCTCGGTCGCGACATCAACAATCGCCAGATTGACTTGCCCCAACTCGTCGTCCACCGCGACGGCCAACACTTCTCCATCGCTGCTCAAGGCGAGCGCCACCGGATTGTCGCCCGCCCCATCGCTAACGTCGATACGCGAGATCGCAAACGGTGCAGCCGTTTGAACCGAGACGACGGCCCCCAGACCGGCCAGGAATACTCGACTGCCATCCGGTGAGTAAACCAATTGCTGGGCGAGTGCCGTCCCGCCGGCGTTTGTCACCAGATCGATCGGTGGGATGATGAAGTTCGGATTGGTCCGATCGACGTTTGCGAAGATCAATTCGCCCGCCTGTCCGATTGGGGCCAAATCCTCCAGCAGCGTTGCCAACTGTGATCCATCCGGACTGAGTCGAGAGTAGACGGGTACGTCGCCATCTGGCGTCTGCATGCGGCGCACTTCGTCCGCAAACGTGCTGTCGTCGGTTCGCAGAATCGTCACGCGATCGGCGAAGTCCAAGGAGGTCGTGGGCACATAAACGCGAGTTTCCAGCAGGTCGAAATCGACAATCTCGCCAATGTAATCCGCCGTCGATGTTTCTGTCTGGCGAATGACATCGAGCGTGACGCCGTTAAATGAAACGCCCGCATCCGGTCGATCCGTGATGACCGATAGTACTGCGCCTGAAGGTGAGTATCCGAGGGCGCTCGTGCCCAAAGGTGCCAAGGTTTCCGGCGTTGGAACGGTCTGCAGGGTGAACGGATCGTTGGTGTCAAATTGTGTCACCACACCGCTGCCGACATCGCTGAATACACCCACCGCTCCACCGGGTGCCAAGCGCAAAAGGTCTGGCGTCATGGTTTCCGGCAATTCTATTCTCGCCCGACGCCGAGCCAACGCTGCGGTTTGCGACGTGAAATTGACATCGCCGAATACAAAATCCCCGGTGGCCCCGCAGGATGGAGCCAGCCCGCCATGCCTGCGCACCGCGACGGAGACAAACTGCCCCGTCAGATTCCCAGTGGTCGGATCGACCGTCAACGACTCCAACCGCGCGATGGTCTGGTCGCACAGGGCTTCGTTGGTTCGGTTGATCGTACAGAGACCGATACTTGTCGCATCGCCGACAACAAATTCCGTGACGGTGGATCCAAAACCGGTGCGGTCTACCGTTTGGGCCTGCTGATTCGAGAAAACAATCGTCCCATTTTGAGTACGACCTACGTCACTCGCGTCCGGATCGAACGTGGTCTCTTGAACAAACGAATACGAATCTTCGATGGTGGCGGGCTGTGTGCCGGGCGGCAATGAAAAATTCAGCGACGCGGCGTTCAGTTGCCCCAACGCATCTTGAACCTGAGGCAGTGACAATATCTCGGCACAATTGTTGGCAACGATGGGTGGAGGTTCTGGAAAATCGACGCTCAACCGATTGATATTGACCAGCCGGGGTTCGGTCGTTGATACCGACATGCAGAGATTGAATCGACCGGCCAACAGTGCTTGCAGGCCCGTTGTGTTAACGTTGATTTCGGCTGGGAGAATTTCCGTGACGATGTTGTCAACGTGGTCTACGACGATGGGCGTTTGTCCAATTCCCGATTCGCAGGCGTTGGTGGTGAGGTCGGGCTCCAAACGAAGCGTGACAACGACCACGCCTGATGTCCCAACATCCACGCCGCTTGACCCGTTTTCGACGCTGATGTCCGCCGCCTCCAGCGTTATCGTGGCGCTCAGCGGTGTGTCGGATGGAATGTCGCTGGAAATGTCAAAATTGAATTGGCGTGAAAGAATGCCCTCGACTCCGACATCGAAAACCCCGTTCGAGCCCATGTCCAGAGATACCGCGGAACCACCTCCGCCGCCGGGATTCTGCGTCGGCGTACAGCCACCCGCAACGCACAGTGCCACGCCGATCGTCAAAACTCGAATGGGCAAAGACAATGACGCCCCCTTATATATGTGGATGGATCAACAATCCTAAGTCGCGACTTCAAACATACTACCAGCCACCGCAAAACCGGTTGCACTGCGATTTCAGCCACAAGTTCAACAGCCCGCGCTAAGACGTCGGACATGGTTCGATCACTGCCGACATGCACCCCTGGCAATGTGAAATGCGTTTGTCGCGTCCGAAGGCGTGAATCTGGTCGCGTTTGAGTTCGGCCCGCTCCATCGTTGTCGTGTCGACAATCACTCGCCCCGTCTGATCCACTTCACAGGCCATGCGAAACGCGTCCTCGAGCTTAAGGCCGAAGAGTCGATTGAGCATCAGGATGACGTACTCGTATGAATGATCGTCGTCATCGAGCAAGATCACGTTGTAGGGTGGCTGGCGTCGCGGCTTGCTGTTGCGATTTGGCTTGGCACGCGACGTCTTGGGTGCGTCGATGATTGTCGTGATTGAATCGTTGTCTGCCATCTAAAACATCTCTGGTAAACTATGTCTGGTGCGGAACCGTGGGGCCCTTCAATGGATCGCTAACCACTATCCCGATATTGAAATCGAAATGCTGCCATTCTCGCCGCGAACCACCGGGTTCACCCGTGTTTGATTTTCCGGCGACTCGCTTGCACCCGCCGTTCGGTGGGCTGACTTATTTGGTTTATCGACCGGGTCGCCGAAAAGCGTGAGTGCGGTCGCGCCGTTGATTTTAATCTTAGCCATTGATCCGATGTACGATTCATCGCCGCAGAACACCACGATCCGGTCGGTGGAAGTTCTGCCGACCAGTTGGTCCGACCGCCGCCAACTCACTTCTTCGCCACGGGTTTGCTCGGCTTCCTGGGCTTTGATCGCCGCTTTGCTGTACCCTTCGACCAGGATTTCCACCGTTTCACCGATCATCGCCTGCGTCTGTGCCAGCGAAATTCGTTCCTGGGCTTCGAGCATGCGGCGGTTACGATCACGCCTGACTGCATCGGGAATATCATCTGCAAGGGCTTTGTCAGCCACCGTGTTGGGACGCGGCGAGTATTTAAAGCAGAATATATTCTTGAACTGAATGCGCTCCATCAGGGCGAGGCTCTCTTCAAACTCGGCTTCGGTTTCGCCGCAGAACCCGACAATAAAATCGCTTGCGATGGTCATCTTCGGGACGAATTCTCGACCGCGTGCCAGCAATTCTTCATAGACCTCAACCGAATACTGCCGCTTCATCCGCTTAAGAACGGCGTTCGATCCGCTCTGGGCTGGCAAGTGCAAATACTCGCAAACCTTGGGCAAGTCTCGCATCGCTTCAAAAATCTCATCGCGAAAGTCGCCCGGATAGCTGGTCACGAATCGGATGCGCTCCAGACCGTCAACATCGTTGAGGCGGTAGAGCAGGTCGGCCATGTTGACCGCCGCCCCGTTGTCTTGGTGCAGATAACTGTTGACGGTTTGACCCAGTAGCGTGACTTCTTTCGCACCGCGACCGGCGAGCATCTTCGCTTCTTCGACAATTTGCTGCGGTGGGCGGGAGCGTTCCTTACCCCGCGTAAATGGCACCACGCAGAATGTACAAAATTTATCGCAGCCGCGTTGAATGCGGATATACGATTGCAGCACGTTGGCGCTCGGGGCTGGCTCGCGCGATAAGTCCAATGCCTCGACCGAATCAAAGTCGAGGGTGCGGTCGAGCAAGTTGCTGTTGCGTTTCTTGTCGAGGGTCAGCGCGACCGCACGGCTGCGGGTCTCCTGAACTTCCTCGATCATCGCCGGGACTTTGTTCAACTCACCGGGCCCGCACACCAGATCGACGTATGGTATCTTCGCAAATACACCGTCAGGGTCGCGCTCGGCCATACACCCGATGACGCCAATGACCATGTCCGGATTGGCTTGCTTCGACTTCTTAGCCGTACCCAATCGCGAAAGGGCCTTCTGCTCGGCGTGGTCGCGAACGCTGCAGGTGTTCACCAGGAACACGTCCGCCCCGTCCACCGAATCGGTCGTAACGTAGTCCTTCGCGAGAAGCTGCCCGACGACCAACTCGCTATCGAGCACGTTCATCTGGCAGCCCATCGTTTCAACGTAGACTGATTTGGGTTTGTTGGGCGATTGTTCCATAGGTTATCCACACGGCATTGACGTAAAGTGCGGCCAGTTAAAGGGCTAATTCACAGTCTGCCCTCATTCTAGGACCCGGGGATTGGGCTTGCAATGATGGAAGTGAACCAATGCGATGAGCGGTTAAATGGGCGATAGCCAGTGTAGGTATCGCATCATCTTGCGGCCATCGCTTACGAACGCCCCACAGTCGTCATTCCCGCGAAAGCGGGAATCCAGACCTGGCACGTGATCCATCGCCCCTTCTGGACTCCCGCGTGCGCGGGAGTGACAACGCAAGCAATCACGAACCGTGGAAACGCTCTATGTTGCCTGTGCCGGTCGCATTGAATTGAGCTTGTCCAGATGCTCGCTGTGGCGGTGCGTAACGGCTGCGATACATTCTGTTGCTGCCGGATGATCCGTGACCATGCTTGCGGCTTGCTTGCATCGATCGACCAGGCGCGTCTTGTCTTTGATCAGTCGCGGGACGAGGACGTGGACTTCGTTATAAGGCATGGCTGCGATTGCGGCTTGCACTCGGGGCGGTCCGGGCACTGCATCAAGAGAGTCGAGAAGTTGGGCCAATCGCTCTAAGCAATTTTTTTCTTCGTTGGCCATCTGCTCTATGGAAGCTGCCATCGCAACATCCGCGTCGCTGACAAACGTAGCAACGTCCTCAAGATGAATCAGCATACTTGAAGCCAACTCGCTGCTCAGGTCGCTCACGATGCGGATGACGTCATGCTTATCCACCGTGATTGCCCTCCATAATATCGCCTTCGTTTGCTTGCGAATTCGACTGCGCGAGTGAATCGTCTTTGCCTAGATCCGTTAGCGCTGCCGACGATGCGGAGAAAAGACCCACCGAATATTGGTCCGATTTGTTTTTGAGTGGATTGCTGAAGACAAGCAACACGATCAGCAGCGCCCCGCACACGTTAACCAACAACGCGCCGGACATTGGCACCTCGTGGCCAGGTTCGTCGGTGTCCTTTAGGAACATCTGCACGACGACTCGCATGTAGTACCACAAGCTGATCAAGGTGTTGATGACGATCACAATTGCCAACGCCCAGTACAACCCGATGCCCGTTTCACCCAAGGCGGCAAGCAAATACCACTTGGTGATGAAACCCGCGAATGGCGGAATGCCAACCAGTGACACCAGACAGAACAACATCGGAATCGCGAGGATCGGCGTTTTCCAACCCAAACCGGCAAACGCGGTAATCGAATCGTCACCACCGTTTTTGGATTCGAGCAACGCCACAACCCCGAACGCTCCGAGGTTCATTAGCATATAGACCACGACATACGCCAACACGGCACTGATGGCGGTGAATGACTCAACTTGCCCTGCGTCCACAAGAATCGCAGCCGCGGCCATCATGTACCCGGCATGGGCGATTGATGAGTACGCCAACATGCGTTTGACCGAAGTCTGCTTATAGGCGGAGAGGTTTCCTACCGTACACGTAATCGTCGCGACGACGGCAATCACGATGGCGAAGCCACGAAGCACTTCTGCCCCTGCATTCTGACAGAAAACGTGGGCCAAACGCATCAGCAGCAACAGGCCCGCCGCTTTACTCGCAACGCTCAGCCACGCGGTGACTTCTGTCTTAGCGCCTTCAAATGCGTCCGGACACCAAAAGTGGAACGGGACGGCTGAGATCTTAAAGGCGATTCCCACGAAGACGCAGAACATGCCCAATCCGACCAGCAACCGATTCGCACCACCTGCTTCCAAGACCGGTCCGGCGTTGGCTGCGATCTGGGCGATGTCGAGTGTGCCGAAGAATCCGTAGATCAAACTCACACCGTATAGCATGACGGCAGCGGAGACCGAGCCAAAGATCATGTACTTAAGCGACGCCTCAGCCGCGATGCGTTTCTCTTTGTTGAACCCGACGATGGCGTAGCTCGGCAGCGACGCGAATTCGATCGCGATGATCATCATCAAAATGTTTTGCGTGCTGACCATCAGCGACATGCCCAACGCGCTACCGACCAGCAGCACGAAGAATTCAGGGGCGTCGTCCTCTTGTTTGGCCGACACCGACATCCACAGGATGCTGACGCCCACCAAAAATGCCAGCAAGAGCAATTTGAAGAACAGCGACAGGTTGTCGGCGATGAGCATTCCACCGGCAAGGTTGGGCGTTAGCCCAGTCTGCGGGCCCTCCGTCGAAACGATGCCCATCACTTTGAACGTGAAGAATGCAGTCACCGCGATACCGACGATTGCGAGGCCAGCCGTGACGCGGGCATCCCGACCGATCGCCAATGGGGCGAGCATGATCAGGCACAACGTCCCCACCCACGCCAACTCGGGCGAGAACGTGAGAAACTCTGAGGCTTTTGGAAACCACGCTGGTATTTCAGCGATCAATTCAGTCACCGTGATTCACGATCCAATCAAACAAATCTGCCAAACTCAATAATACGGTTCTGTCTTGGCTAACCACCTGCCGCGGCCATCGCCATCTGCGTGACGCCGTTCATCTGGTCGATCAGCAGATTGAGCGTCCCATTCATGAAGTCAAACACGGTCTGCTTGGGCAGCACACCCAACAAAATGCATAGCGCGCCGAGCGGTGCCAAGATCAACATTTCGCGACCGCTGGCTTCCGGGAAGCCTTTGTACTCTTCCCGCACCGAACCGAGGTACACGCGCTGCACAACCCAGAGGATGTAACCGGCTGTCAAAACCACACCGAACGCTGCACAAATCGCCGCTGTGTACGCCCAGTCAAACCTCGGACCAGCTTGGAACGTGCCCAGCAAGACGTAAGCCTCACCGACAAACCCACATAGCCCGGGCAGGCCCAGCGACGCGAAGAATCCGAGGGTGGCCATCGATCCGTAACGCGGCATGGACAGCCACAATCCGCCGAAGCGATTGATCTCGCGATGGTGGGCTCGGTCGTAAATCACGCCGACGAGGAAAAAGCACATCGGTGAACTAATGCCGTGGGCGATCATCTGGAACATCGCCCCTTGGAATCCGGTTGTGGTCATCACACACACGCCGAGCAGCACATAGCCCATATGCGAGACCGAACTGTATGCGACGAGTTTCTTAAAGTCGGTCTGCGCCATCGCACACAACGCACCATACAAGATGCTGACAACAGCGACGACCGCGAGGAAGCTGGCCCAGAACTCACCACCCAACGGGAAGATGCCGTAACACAATCGCAGAAATCCATAGCCACCCATCTTGAGAAGCACGCCGGCTAGGATCATGGATATTGGCGTTGGAGCTTGGACGTGTGCGTCCGGTAGCCAAGTGTGCACTGGCACACAGGGCAATTTAATTGCGAACCCGATGAACAGGAACATGAACATCAACGGCGCGAACCGCATGTCCAGAAGCTTGGTACCCGCATCGCCGAAGTGCTTTTGAATGGCGTCGTTCGTTGAAAGCTCGATCAAGTCAAACGTACCAGTCGCAATCGGCGCACCCGTGTGATAGCTGGTGGCCATCTCCGGGTATTTTGCGACGGCGTCGGCGCTGTAGAAGAACATCGCCACCAGACCAACCAGCATCAACACCGAACCAGCCAGCGTGAAGATGAAGAATTTGATCGCCGCATATTCGCGCCGCTCACCACCCCACACACCGATGAGGAAATACATCGGCAGCAACATGACTTCCCAGAAAACGTAGAACAAGAAGAAGTCGAGCGAAACAAACACGCCCAACATGCCCGTTTCCAAGAGTAGAAACAGAAAGAAATACGCCTTGATGCCTTTGTTAATCTTCCACGAGTCAAAATTGAAACTGGCGAGGCATGCAAGTAGCGAGACGAATGTGGTCAGTAAGAACAGCGGAAAACTTAGTCCGTCTAAGCCGACGAAGTATTCAATGTTGAACTTGTTACCGGTGATCCAACTCGCCCGCTCGACGTGATGCAGTGCGCCATAGGCTTCACCGAATACGCCGGCTGCATCGCCACCCCAAAACGTCTTGAAGAGCAGCAGCGACAACACAAACGCCAATCCGCTGCCGAACAGCGCTACCCACTTCACCAACTCGCGTGGCACAAACAGCAGCACCAAGCCGGCAAGCATCGGCAGGAATACAATCCAACTGATCAAATGTTGATCCACAGCAATTCGTCCTTTGCCTCGTAGGCTACCTCAACGCTAAAGCTAGCTAACTCATCACCACCGCGATGATCGCGGCGAGCACCAGCACAGCCCCAGTTGTTCCAAACAGAATATAGTTGCGAATCTTTCCAGTCTGCGGCTGACGAACCATCTCGCCAACGCCCTGGGTTGATTCTGCAATGGCATCGACGAGTCCATCGACTCCGCCGGTGTCCATGATATTGCCCGAAAATTCCGCGACGCGAACGGTTCCGCGACCGATCAAATTCGCGATGCCGTCAATGACGTAGGTATCAAAGGCCCGCGAAACCTGCGCAAGCACCCACTTGGTCCCGCCAACGAGTACGGTGTCGTAAATGTGGTCGAAGAAAAGCTTCTCCATCAGACACCAATGAATGAAACTCACGAACGGAAGCCGTCGAATGCGTTCGGCGAGTTCGAGGCCATTGCGATAAATCAGCCACGCCAACCCGATGCCAACGATCCATGCGAAACCGACGATTCCAATCAATGCTCTATGCGGGTCTTTGTCCTGCGCGTGTGATAGACCGAGTAACGCATGCTGCGCTTTTTCAGGTACCTCGCCGTCAACAGACACAACCAGCGGCGCTTCGGCAGCGAACACAGCGGCTTGTCCGAGTTCCGGTCGGAACATCAAGTAACTCGACGCTACAGTCCCGATGGCCAACACGATCAAAGGTGCCCACATCAGGGTTGACTCATGGGCATGGTGGTGGACTTCTTCGTCGCGCGGTTTGCCCATAAACGTCATCCACCAGCAACGCATCATGTAGAACGGCGTGACGTAGGCGATGATGATGGGTAGCCAGAACATCCATTTGGGAATCTTGCGCTGCTGAGCGGCAATGCCAGCCAAGACTGGATCGTCGTGATGACCACCGCCATGCGCTTCTGCGCCGCTTTGTCCACCGCCAGATGCAAGAATGACCTTGCCCGAACGCAGGGCAGAATTGTCAGTCGCTGGTGCGGCTGAATGAACAGCTTCGGCACCATGTCCGTCGTCCTTCTCATGGCCGCCGAAACGATCTTCCCAGTTGTAGGTGCGCTCATAGGCGACGGCGAGGACTTCGTCCTTACTGAAATATCCGCCCAAGCCAATGTGCATCCCGGGAATACCGAATCCGGCAATCGCGAGAACCCCTATTGCAAAAGTCCAGCACGTCACGGGCATTTTCTTTCGAAGCCCACCCATCCGTCGCATGTCTTGGACGTGATGGCAGCCTTCAATGACCTGACCACTGCCGAGGAACATCATCGCCTTGAAAAAGGCGTGCGTGATGAGATGGAAAAGTGCTGCGGGCCAAGCGCCGACGCCCATTCCGAAAATCATGTAGCCGAGCTGCGAGAGCGTCGAGTAGGCCAGCACCTTCTTGATGTCGACTTGAACAATGGCGATCAGGGCTGTGATCGTCAGCGTGATACAACCGATTACCGCGATGAAGAATTGTGCATCGGGCGTAAGCAACCTAAACACGCGGG
>BQJS01000131.1 GCA_021604825.1 Phycisphaerae bacterium
AGGGTGTTGAGCGCAACGAGGTCAGTTTCATCGATTGGCCTACCAAGTCGCTTGAGCATCATGCCTTCGTCGCCGACGGTTTCGCGCATGCCCGAGAGCATGCCGGTGATCTCGGCTTGTTCGGCGTTGGTCAATTCGAATTGCGGGAGCAGCTTCTTGCGAACGCCGAGTTCGTATTCCTGCGGATCGGTGAACAGCAGCGGGCTGTCAAACATAAGTCGGACGATTTCTGTGATTTGGCGGCCAAACAGTTTTCCGTGCGCATGGCCTTGCTCGCGTGGCGTGCCCCATAGACGCAAGACGCTGACGCCCTGCTCTTGGCCAACCGACCCGGTGCAGGTCAGCGGTGCCTGCTTGACAACCGGATGTTCCGCCAGCGCGGAAGGCACCGCGATCAAACATAGAAACGCGGTCGCAAGTAGAAGCCCGCAAGTAGCGCGGCGTCTGGAAACGTTGATTGAACATTTCATAATCTAAACTTTCCGTAGTATTGGTCGGCGGGGTATTTCTTGGCGTTCTTGACCATCTTGTCTCGAAGGGCGTCGGACAGGTCGATTTTCATCGTCGTTGCAAACGACAGCAAGTAGGCGAAAACGTCGGCGACTTCTTCGGTGATTTCGCCCATCGTCTTCGCATCATCCTGCACTTTGACGAGGGCATCGGAATGGGTCCACTGAAAATGCTCCATCAGTTCAGCCGCTTCGATTGCGATGCAGGCGCTGAGATTTTTAGCGTCGTGGAATTGCTCCCAGTTGCGCTCGGCGACGAAGTCGGCCATCAACGTCTTCATCTCCGATAATGTCGTCTGATCGTCAGCCACACCGACGTCCTCCCGCTCAAATGATCCGTGTTCAATTGTTGATTTTCGTCGTGATTCTGGCAGAAATCACCCGTTCTCGCCAGAATCCAGGTAGTCTTTATCGACGTCGAACCGATGGGGGCGGCAGAGAGTACAATCCGCAGGACTAGAATCCAAGACCCGGAGCGTGGCTGAACTGTGAACCGCCGATGTTCTAAATGGCATAGGCAACAAGCGAGAGACACATGAAACCAGAGGAAACCGCTTCTGCGACACCATCGAGTAACCGACGGCGAACCCCCAAGGAACGGGCGCTTGCAATCTGGCGCGAGTGGGTCAAACCGTTGGCGATCATCATCATCGTATGCACGAGTTTTCGCTCGGCGATTGCGGACTGGAATGACGTCCCCACCGGTTCGATGAAACCGACGATCCTCGAAGGCGACAGAATTCTGGTGAACCGGCTCGCGTTTGGATTGAAGGTTCCCTATACGACGTGGCATCTGCTTGAATGGTCTGCCCCCAAGCCAGGCGAAATCGTCGTGTGCTATTCACCGGCCAACGGTGATCGATTGGTCAAGCGGGTGGTCGGCGTCCCCGGTGACACGATCGAAATGCGCAACAACGTCGTGACCATCAACGGTAAGCCGCTCCAATACGATCGCCTCGACGACGATCTGATCAATCAAATCGAACCCGACGTACAGCACCGGCATCTCTTTGCAGCCGAAACATTGGGCGAGCATGTTCACGCGACGATGATTACACCGAACATTCGAGCCGCCCGTTCGTTCAAACCAATCGTCATTCCCGAGGGGCAATACTTCATGATGGGTGACAACCGAGACAATAGCGCCGACTCGCGCATGTTTGGGTTCGTGAAGAAGAGTCAGATCCTGGGCCGCTCCAGCCGCGTCGGCTTGTCGTTCGATCCCGACTGCTGGTATTGGCCACGATGGGACCGCACACTGCGCAAGCTCGACTGATCCACCGGGCGACCCAATAGATCCGCGACACGGAAAACACATGACCAACCGATATTCTATGACAACACTGAAGCACCGTGGAGTTTCAATCAATTGCTCCGTATTGTTGCTCTTTCTGACCTTCGGATTGTCACATGCATTGTCAGGCTGCAAGCAGAAAGACAAAGAGGTTGCCGTTCCAAACAAGCCGAAAGCCGCTGAACTCGCTAAGCCCGATGAGAATCAGCAGATCAATCGAACCGACCTAGCTTGCAATCTTGAGCACCAATTGAGACGACTGAATGAATTTCGCATTCACAGTTCAGAATGGCACAAGGCCTACGATAGGATTTCAAACAACTGGTTGGAAGCGATTCAAGATAGGATCGACTCGGGCGAAATCCAAATCGGAATGAAGGACGAAGTCCTCCGTCAGTTATTGGGCGAACCAACACGCGAGGGAAAGTCAGAAGACTTGCGCTGGATTCGGTACTATTTTGGCACTTCGATGCATGTTAATCCTGCATTCGATGTGGAATTCAAGGACGACAGCGTTGTGTCATTTCGTTTCACGCGTGCATAGTCCCTGCGCGATCGCAAATGTTTTGGGGCATTCGCGGAGAGACCCCATCGGTTTCACGATTCGTTGTCATCGTGGCACGAACGACAATGTCGTTTACCGGATCGTTTGGCTGCCTCTTGATCTTCATACTCAACGCGATTCTTCGCGCTGATTCGTTTGACGTGGCTGCACGTCGGTTTGTGAAACACCTTTGAATTCTTGCTCGCTATACGGATCGTGGCGGTTGAAGTGGTTGCAGACTGTGGATCTTCCTTGCCGCCCGAATCTGTAGCGCTTGAATTCGTCGTCGGTGTGTCGGTATCGGTTTTCGGTAAGGCACTGAGCGGGACGGCTGGCACTGGGGCGGACAGGTTGGGCGAACCGGCTTTTTTGTAGGCGTGGTAAATCAAAGGGACGGCCAACCGTGTCGCCCGCTTGAGCATTTCTACGACTGCGTCGCCCTGCTCGGCGTCGAGCAATTCGTAATACTCATCTTGTTTCGCCAGAAACGCCGCACCGTCATCGATCTTCATTTTTTTGAGGATACGTCGATCGGCGTCGCAGAAATCGTCAAGATCATCCAGCGACGCAAGCATCGTCTCAAAGACGATTGCTAAAACATCATGCCCCAGCGGATATTGAAACTCGCTGACCTTGATTTCGCTTTGATACCGATGCTGGTAGCGACGCATCAATTCCCAACCATAGCGCTGAGCAACGTCCTGATGGGCAAATAGTGGATCGCCCATCTCCTTAAGGCCAAACGTCACATTGCCCGTTTCTTCACCACGGCAATTTCGTGACACCCGAAATGGGTCGGCAGCAAATGTACTGAGCGCAATGACATGTGCCGTATGCTTGACGATCTCGTCGCGGTTTCGAGTTTCAAACGCATGAACCAGTTCCTGGGTGAGTGATTCCAGTGCCCAGGGAAGTTCGCCGCCGCGTTTGACGTCGTGCTTGCGCATCAGACCGCGGGCGATCGCTTGATCGGTAGGGAACGCTTCAGCCACCCGCAGGCGCGTAGATTGGCTGGTGTCTTGGGCGGCAGCATCCAGGTAGATGTATTGCCATTGTGCGCGACTCTTGAATCTCGAATCGCGCTTCCACAATCCAGAGGGCTCGGTCGCACGTTCGGCGAGCGCGTCTTTCATGGGTTCAAAATATTCGGATAGCGGTTTGGGGAGCGCTTCGACAGTCTTGGCTACCACGATTCGCTGCGCTGCAAACCCGGAAGCAAAGCACGGCGGGCTGGGGCGCGTCAGAATCGCCATCACGACGATTGCCATCGCCAGTCGACGAAAGGGATGTCTGGTTGGTGCTGCGTAGATTTGAGATCGCGGTTGGCGACTTGGAATCGTTGTCAATGCTGACCCTCCAGCTTCAAATTGACGAACCGGTTCAGATCAAAAAATGGGCTTCGGACTCCGTTCCAAGTCTGATTATTGTAACGCGCACGCGGATGGTGGTCACGTTTTCTAGATACAACAATCCAGAGGCAAAGCGGAACACCTCGCCCCCAAGAAACAAAGGTATTACCGATGACTTCAGTAATTGCATTCCAAGGGGCGATGAATAGTATTTGGGGAATAGTATTTGGGAACAATATTTGCAAACAGTACTCGGATAAGCGTGCGCCCGTCCCTGTCAGCGATTCTTACAAGTACCTTATCATCAAGGCAAATGCCATGAAGAGCGGTTCTCTCGTCCCTCTGTTTATCACTTTCGCGGTGCTGTGTCTGATCGCCATCGGTCTCACTTTGTGGCTGTACTTTGACGACGGCTTCAGAACTTCACCAGAGGCGGGCAATGCGGTCATCGATCTGAACCAACAGTTTCAGGAAGACAACGCACGCAACGCTGAAGTCGCGCGGCGGGTCGTCAAATCGGACGGGGTTTTCGACTTAAGCATCGAGCGATTTTTGGCCGGCATGAAGCGCTATCCGAGATCGCTGGAAGAATTGCAAGAGAAACCGAAATACCTAACGACAGGCGAACGATGGAGTGGACCGTACATCAACAATCCGGACTTGCTCACTGATCCGTGGGGGAATCCATTCCAGTATCTTTCTCCAGGGCTGCACAACCCGGTAGGCTATGACTTCTGGAGCAACGGTGCTGACGGTCTAACCGGAACGGCTGACGACGTCGGCAACTGGTAGGGCAATCAGATTACTCACGCACATCGCAGGCTAACCCGCCCGAGCCGCAATCTTGTTGATGAGCAGTTCTTCCATCGCCAAATCCCGACCATCTTCGATCCATTCAACGTCGGCGCGGGTGACGCGTTCACCCGTCGATACCGACGGTAGCGCGTCGCCGTAGAATTGAAACGCCGCGATCGAATTGTTGAACTGCCGGTCGGGCGCCGAGAAGCGCTCGCGCTTGACCTTCAACGTCATGCGGGTTTCACCTTTGGCGAGGTCGGGTTCGGCTTGGATTTCCACGGAACGCCGAATCGTATTGAGACTCGCTTCCCAAAAATCGTAACTGGTTGCGACGTCCTTCCGCCAGACTTCGAAGAAATGCTTCGACGTTTCCGGATAGGTGGTGACCACACCCGCCCGACGATCGACACGGTCGATCCGAAATCCCTGGTCGCGAAGCACATCCTCGCAGGTTTCCAGCAGATCGCTCAGCTGAGTTTGATCGGCGACGGAAAAATCACGCACCATCAGATCGCCGTCGCGCTGAACGGGTGTGCAACCAACAGCCCAACCGATCAACGCGGTAACGCACGCAATGTGTTTAATCGTGTTCATAGGATGCAATCTTAGATGGGAGTGTCGCCGGGTCAAGAATGCGATTGCCAGATTGCCCATACGCATCGCCTTCGGGCCCATTACCGCCGACGCGCCCCCAGCCGATGAATCGTGATCGAACCCGTGTCGCCCCATTCCATGCTCGCCGGACCAAATCCCATCACAATCGGATCGCCCTCCTTCGCCCAACCTTGCTGTGCGAGAACTTCGTCCGCTTTCTGCAGGCACTTTCTCGTGTCATCCGGTTTACCAACGGTGGCCGACGTCACCCCATAATACAACGCCAATCTTCGACGGATCGCATCGCTGGGCGTCAGGGCCACGATGGGCTGATCGATGCGATGCCGACTTAGCAACCGTGCCAAAACGCCCTTTTCCGTCCAGATCGCCACCGCCACTGCATCCACATTCTCCGCGACCGACTGAATGCTGTGCCCCACGGCTGCTGTCACCCCGCGACAAAACTCATTGGCTGCGACCGCGCGACTCAAGTGGTCGCTGTATCGATCCGCTTCGGCTGCGATGCGATTCATGATTTCCACCGCTGCAATCGGATACTTTCCGACGGCAGTTTCAGCCGACATCATGACGGCATCGGCACCATCGACGATGGCGTTGGCCACATCGCTGACCTCCGCCCGTGTGGGGATCGCTTCGGTGACCATGGTTTGAAGCATCTGCGTTGCAATGATGACCGGAGTGCCGTAGCGCCGACAGCGGGCGCAGATTTCCTTTTGTACGCGAGGCACGTGGACAATGTCCATCTCGACACCAAGATCTCCGCGGGCGACCAGAATCGCGTCCGACGCTTCGATGATGTTGTCGATATCGCGAACGGCTTGGGGCGTCTCGATCTTTGAAACAATGTGAACTTCGACGCACTCGGCTTCAATCAGGCGTCGCAATAGTTTAACGTCGGCGGCAGTCCGCACGAATGAGATCGCCAGGTAGTCGAGATCGTTGGTAATCGCCCACTTCAGATCGGTCCGGTCCTTTTCGGTCAGGGCGTCGATTCGCAGGTCGCTATCCGGAAGATTGACCCCTTTGCGACTGCGAATGATGCCGCCGATTTCACATTTACAGACCAGCCCATCCTCGTTCGATTCGGTCACAACGAATCGAATCATGCCATCATCGACCAGCACCCGATGACCTACCTTGATGTCTTTCAAGACGTCGGGCTGATTGGTACATACACGCGTTGCGTCGCCAACCAGTTCCTCGGTCACGATGCGCAGCGTGCTGCCGGTTTCAATCGCGACGCCGTTATCTTTGACCGGTCCGAGGCGAATTTTAGGACCGCACAAATCGCCCATGATCGCGACGGTCAGTTGATGGCGGTCGGCAATTTCACGGACGCGGTCCACCACCTCCTTGTGATCGTCAAGTGAACCGTGCGAGAAGTTGATTCGGACCACGTGAACACCGGACAGCAGCAGAGGTTCAAGCACTTCCGGTTTGGATGATCCGGGTCCGATGGTGGCGACGACTTTGGTGCCCAGCCATGACGCACGCCCCTTGGGGTCGCCCACCGTGCTGGTTGCTCGGGTTGATACGTCTGGCACGGGAGAATCTCCATCCATTGGCGGCTTCCACTGAGTCAATTATCGCATTTTGCCGCGAATGCGTCATGAATCCATTCGCCTCTGTTGTCCTCGATCCGAAGCTGATCCGCAAGCCGAATCATTGACGCTGCCAATGCCGGCGCGCCGATATGAGTGTAGGGAAGCCTTCGTCGGCGACGAACTGATCAAATCTCGTCAACTGTACCGGCGAAAAACTTCGTGGATTGGCGAGGGCGCGGTTTGCAACCGCGCGCTTCATTGACTACATATTGGTCATTGGGCACACATTAAAACCGAAGTGCTTGTCGCACTTTCTTCGGTTTGGGTTTTCATGGTCGAGGACGTCCCACATCTAGTTGGTCATCGTGAAGATGACGCCCCATGTGCGTTGGCTCGGATCATTCTGATCTTGGTGCTTGCACTACCGCTACCTGCAAGCGCCCAGCCCGCTCCCCTTGAAACGCCCGCGCCGCTTGATAGCCAGCTTGAATCGCAACGGGCGATCATTTTGAATCTTGAAGATTCCCTGGAGACACGAATCGGCCAAGCCGTGGCGATGCTCACAGGGGCATCAAAACCGGCGATCGATAACGTCATCAATCTCTTGAGCGCGGGAAACGAACCGTCGACCAAGGTGGTGATGTGTCGAGCAATCCATCAGTGGGCCCAGGACTCTGATGATGAACCAAGCGCCCGATTGATCGATCCCCTTTTGGCGGCGCTGGATCATCCATCGAATGATGTACTGAACGCCGCATCGATGGCGCTATCGCAATTTGAGAATCCGGCCGTCTTTGAATCGTTGCAACAGATCGCCAGTCAACCGGACGCCACCCTTTTGAAACGCAAGGCGGCGCTTTCTGCATTGTCGCACAACACCGATCGGCGCGACGTGGTCGCACGGCTGATCCAACTTCTCGACACAACCGACGACGATCTTCGCCCCTTGGTATTGGAGGCCCTTGAAAATGTCGCGTCACCACACGGCGGGTCGATTGAATCATGGAAGGCTTGGTGGAGCAAGCAGGAATCACTGAGCGAATTGGAATGGCTGCGAAACCAACTCCACTTAAAATCGAAGCGGCTTGAAGCGCGAAAAGTTGAGCTGCGCGAGGTCCGGGAATCGGCACGCGCAAATCGCGACCAACTTGCCAGCCGACTGAGCGAGGCGCTGTCAGCGCAATACCGACTGACGTCTGCGGATGAAAAAAACAGCCTGATTCTCGATTGGCTTGGCGATGCTGCACCCACCACGCGTTTGGTGGCGGCTGGCTTGGTGGCGGAGCAAATCTCGGAAGGGAATCTTCCCACCGAAGAGATTCGTGAGGCACTTCGAGCGGGCTACGATGACCCTTCGCCGGCGGTACGCAAGACATCGGTGGAAATCGTCGGAGCACTCAATGATCCGGACGATGCAGCGCCCATGTTGGCCCGTCTACAGAACGAGTCGGACCCAGGCGTCCGCGAAACAATCTTGAGCATGCTCGGAAAGTTGCGAAATCCCAGCGCGGTGATTCCATTGATTGAGGAAATCACGGATGTGAACGCCCCCGAATCGTGCGTGGCTGCGGCGGCGGAGTCGCTGGGCATGTTGGCCAATCGCGAGATACTTGATGCGGGTCATGTTACGCGCAGCATTGGACCCTTGCGCTCGCGTTACGCTCTGGTCGATGGTTCGTCGAAGCGTTTGAAAGTGGCGCTGCTCAAGGCGATGGCCGCCATCGGATCCCCCGAATTCAAACCTGAATTCGAGGCCAACCTTGCTGCCACCGATCCCGAGTTGTTGCTGCAGGCCATTCGCGGCGTCGCCATCGTGGGCTATGCTGGCCGGCTTGATCGACTCAGCGAACTCGCCGCCCACACCGATGCCCGCGTCAGACAGAAAGCCATCGCCGCCCTGGGTGCATTGGGAACTTTGGACGAACTGGATACTGTCGCAGCACGCTTGAGTCCCGGTGTTGAGAATGTCGACGGTCCGCGTCAACAGGCGTGGCTGGCGTTTCAAACCATTGCAGCGCGATGCTCGCTGAACGAACGTGTTAAGCTTGCCGACAAACTGAACGACCACCCAAACCTGCTCGCCGAATACCTGACCGAACTCGAGTCGGAATTGTCCAAAGAGAAGCCACCCCATTCCGCGCTGCCAGAAATTCAAGGCATTCTCGCAAAAACATACGACGGACTCGGCCGCAAGGTCGAAGCACTCCCCTATTGGCGAAAATACTACGAGAGTTCAGCCAACCGCGACAAGAACGAACGAACGGCCATTGCCGCCCAATTGTTGAAGTGTTCATTGGACTGCGACAAGACACAAGGGTTGCAGGAACTGTTTGCGACACTGTCCGATGCGCCGGCGAGCACGGTCAAATCGGTGCAACAAGACACCATCAAATACCTGCTGGCACTTTCCAGCGCCCAACGATTCGACGAATTGAGGACATTCTCAGACCTGCTGCGCGACATGCCTTTGGACGCTTACCCGTTGTTGCAAACACACCTCAAGTCCGCAGTTCTCCCGAGCGCGTCCACAAACGGTGTTCAGCCGGCTGTATCGAAGGGCTGACCCAAACTCAACATTCACATTGACGTCCCGAGTGCGCAAATCAGAACTCCAATTCATGAACGTGCGCGCCTTTTGAAAACGACATTTCACCGGCTACTTGCACGACGAAATCTGGGTCCGTTTTGACGATTTGCTGCCCTTATTGGATCAGCGTTTTTGAGACCTCGATTTGATGCATTGCGCGGATCGCCGCCGGTACTTTTCTCGGGCCCTAATCATCCGATAAGTCCGCACCTCCCAACATGCTTATTGCGATCAAGCCCACCCAAAGTGCTACCGATACCGGCTTTGGATGAATGCGAAAGCGAGCCAATGAATTTTGGCAAAGAGAGCTTTGATGAAGAGATCACCGAATCGAATTCCGCAAGACAGTGGCCCGACCGATCACGGGAACACAGCCAGCGCCCAACCACGCCATGCCGCGCCACAACCGCACGGCACGGAACAGGGAGCGGCAGGGACCGCGACGATGTTGGCTGGTACACTCGGTAACCGGACCCAATTGAATGACTCCCTCCACATGCTTGGTGAGCAGCTTCGGCGATCGTATCTTGAATCGACCCGCGCCCTCGTCGCGGCGGTTGAGGCGCGCGACCCTTACACGCATGATCATTCGCAGCGCGTTAGCCATTACGCCAAAACCATCGCAACGCGAATGAACCTGAGTCAGCGAGAGATTTCACGAATCGAGACAGCCGCGATCCTCCACGACATTGGCAAGATCGGAATCCCGGACAACATACTGCGCAAGACCGACAAACTGCTGCCGGAAGAGTTTGACGTGATTCGCTGCCACCCGTCGATCGGCGTAAAAATCCTCGGACATACGACGTACTTGAGACGAGAACTCCCCATCATCCTGCATCACCACGAGCAGTATGACGGAAGTGGATACCCTGACGGATTGGCTGGCAAACAAATCCCCATCGGGGCCCGCGTCCTCGCCGCTGCCGACGCATTGGACGCCATGCTGTCGCGTCGCGCGTATCGACCGGCACTGACCATGCAGGAAGCGCGTTGTGAACTCGAGCGTCACCGTGGCACGCAGTTCGACCCAGCCGTCGTTGATGTGCTCTTGGATTGGTTGGATGAAATGGACGCGGAAGCGAATGAGAAATCTTAATAATCACCGCGTGAATTTGACGGCGCGCTAAGCGGTTCCAAGCACGCTGTTCCAAAACTCCTCAGCCAGCCCCTTGGGGAACCGACCGAACCCAACACGCACAGCCGGGATTCGTCGCACACTTTCGGGATGGCGCAGGCAATCCGCCAGAAAGACTTCCGTCTCGCGGATTGCACGTTGTGCAGCGGCGCGACGTGAATCAATTGGCTTTCGTTCCCAAATCATAAAGTGAGAGCCTGGTCCTCAAGATTAGCTGGCGAAACCATGTAAGGTGGGCCACTATCGCCCCACGATCTGGGCAATCGATTCTCGTTTGCCGCGCTATTAACCCTAATAACCCTAACCCGATCGCTTTGATCGCTTCTTTTGCCGAACGCAACTCGGATTTCCTGATGCCACAGTCGCGGCGACATCCATGGGACTTGGCGGGTTGTCACTGAGCATCCACCGCGCCGCCAGCACACCCATCGCCCCGGCAGCGATGAAGGCTATCGGCGTCGCCCGCAGAAAATCACTCATCGGCACGCTGGCTAGGTCGGCGTATTTTCCACCCGAGGCGTTTGCGGACACCGCCCACGAATAACCCAAGACCGCCACAATCGGCACGGCCAACAAACTCCAAAACGCCGTTCGACACGTGAACCACATTTTGGAAATCCACACGCCCAGAAAAAACGACGCGCACACCGCAAAAATCACTTGGCCATGCTTGATGGACTGCGGAAGTCGCCCTGAGACTAGAACGTTGAACGCGAACACCGCCACCAAACCCGTGACGAGCGTCGTTTTCAATCCAGCCAACTTTGCAACAAGAGGTCGGTTCTTGTCAGTAGCGACACCCAGCCGCCGGCCAACACCCGGACACTCGGTTGCTGATAGTTCCAAAAGCTGCACGGGCGGATTTGCAATCGCCGACTGCGATGAACCCGCCGCATCGACCGCGACGCCGTTTTGAAAATGACGTGTAACCCATCCGCAAATCACGAGACTCAGGAACAAGACCCCCGACCAGATGATCGCCTCACCGGCCAACTGACCAGCCAGCAATCGCTCTGCTCCGCGATCACCGTCGGCCATCGTGATGAGCAAGTAGGTCGCCGTCCCCCCGCGGATCGACATGAGTGACAACCCCAGCGCGACGGCGAAAATCCCCACATCGGGCAACCTCGACCCCGCGATCAATGTGGCCAGCGACGCCGTAACCGCCGCAAGCGCCAACGCCTCGACCACCATGAGCGCCGGATTTTCGTGCGTGAGCAGGCTGACTGCGCCCTGCGGATCAGACGGTGCCACCGCCATCCAACCAACCGAAAGAAACAATGCCGCTGCCACCGCAAACGCGGTCAGCAATACCAGCTTGTCCACCAGTCGCAGATGACGTCTTATGCTCATGTGTTCAACAGAATGCATCGATCAACTTGTTCCGGATCCAACTGCCGAGTCGAATGTGATTGGCCAAACCAAGAATCAGTTTCCACTCTTGCCCTTGCCAGCTGGTTTCTTACCCGCCGGTTTTCTCGTGGGCTTGGCGATCGGCTTGGTCGCTCTCGACGCCTTGGCGATCTTGATTGACGCATTGTAACGTGACGGCGTCCGATTCTCGATCTTTTGTGCGGCGATCATTAATTCAGTGTCGGCTTTGCGGTACAACTCGTACCCTTTCGCCAGTTCGGGCTCGGGCACGGGACGCATCATCGTTTCCCGATACTTGGAACATTGCCCCAGCTTGGTACGGATCGCGTTGTGTAGCGTTGCGACAAAATCATTTCGGGCCAACGGTCCAATCTGCGACATGTCAGCCCCAACCTGAAATTGCTGCTGAAGAAACGGTTTACCGTGCTTTCCATCTGCCGACGACACGATGACGCCCCCGGGCGGCATGTTGTTGATCTTGAACACAAGCTTGCACCATTTGGAAAGCGGCCAACTGCGCTGCTGGATCTTGCCCCGCGCGTTCATGTCCAATGTGACGGGGACATCGGTCAGATCAAAAGACATCGACTTCTTGTTGTGGCTGGCGACTTTGGCTGTTCCCGAGGATGCGGTAATTTTTTCGGTGTCCCAGTCGGCTTCGATCATGTATTCCAAGGGTTCGGCACCAAAGCGCGTCAAGATCAAATCGATGGCGACCGAAAGGTTGAGCCCCAATGGTTGGAGCCCACGTTTGGTCCAATTCACATCGGTACCGTCGCCGAGGGTGGCTTTGTATTCGCTGCCGGCTTTGTGCCAATCGAGAATTTCAGCATCCTTCGATTTCGCCAATGTGCGCAGCGCGTCGGCGTACTTGCTGATGACGTCATCAAACTTAGCCGCTTGAAGTGACTTATGCTTGTTTTCTTGCGGAGGTGGCGGCGTCAGCACCAGTAGCTTTGCACCGGACGCCTTGACCGCATCGATCATCTTCGACATTTCCTGCACGTACGAATCGAGGCGGGCTTGATTGAACGCCTGCCGATTTGGCGAATCCAACCCAAAACTCAAGATCACCCAGGTTGGTTTGAGAGGTGCGACTTCGGCTTCAAGTCGTTCGTTGCCTTCTGCCGCATCACTACGCCCCTTGGACAGGCAATAGAATTCGAGCTTCAGGTCCGGATAGCGCGTGCGCATGAATTGACAGAACCACTCGGGCGCGAACGAATGACCAAACGAAATATCGCCAAACAAAACGACACGGTCGTTGTCTTTCAAGAGAAACTCTGCCTTGGTCACGGCAGCAAAAGACATCACCAATGTCGCCGCAACCAGCAGCCGTTGGAACCTGAGCTTCATACATCTATCTCCTGATGATCACTTACTGTTTTGGTTCATTTTCTTTCAAAAGCCGTGCCATTTCGGCGACGGCTGAACGCATTCCCACAAACATCGCTCGCGATACAATCGAATGGCCAATATTAAATTCGCTGAAACCCTCAACCGCCGCCACAGTTGCGACATTTCGATAGGTCAGTCCATGTCCCGCATGAACTTCCAATGCGTGCGACTTGGCGATACCGATCGACGCCTTCAGTCGCCCGATGGTCGCCCGCGCATCCTCGGCTGACTTCGCATGGGCAAAACCACCGGTCCACAATTCGATCGCCTGGAACCCGCACTCTGCCGACGCTGCGATCTGCGCTTGGTCCGGTTCGATAAACGCGCTGACCACGATCCCTTGATCTTTCATCCGCCGCACGACTTCGCCGATGGCCTTGGCATGACGGACAACGTCAAGCCCGCCTTCGGTGGTCAGCTCCTCCCGGCGTTCAGGCACCAATGTACACTGATCGGGCGAAAGTTCGCAGGCAATGTCTACGATTTCCGGAGCGATCGCCATCTCCATGTTCAACTTCGTGGCGACGGTTTCCTTTAACAGGCGAGCGTCGCGATCGTTGATGTGGCGGCGATCCTCGCGCAAATGAAACGTGATACCATGA
>BQJS01000132.1 GCA_021604825.1 Phycisphaerae bacterium
GTCCCCACGATGACATTCGCCGCAACAGCGAACGCGGTTAGATTCTGCGGTGGTACGCCGATATTCGCCGATGTTGATCCGCTCGCACTGCTTGTCGATCCCGTCGATGTTGACGCAAAACTGACCGCGGCCATCGGTGCCGGAAAGTCCGTCAAGGCAATCGTCGCCGTCGATTTTGCGGGTCAGCCCTGCGACCACGCCGCGCTGCGAGGGATCGCTGAACGTCACAACGTGGCACTTCTTGCCGACGGGTGCCATGCGTTGGGAGCGACGTTCCGGAAACAACCGGTTGGATCGATCGCGGACATGACGGCATTCAGCTTCCATCCGGTCAAGCACATCACGGCTGGCGAAGGCGGTGCGATCACGACGAACGATGACGCGCTGGCGACGTCGATGCGATCGTTTCGTAACCACTGCATGAATCGCGACCATCACAAGCGACAATCGCAAGCCACCTGGGAATACGACATTGAGTCGCTCGGATTCAACTACCGGATAACCGACTTGAATTGCGCGTTGGCCACCAGCCAACTGTCCAAGCTTGATCGATGGCTGAAGCGACGTAGCGAAATCGCGGCTGCCTACGACGAAGCGTTTGCAGGATTGACCGGCATTGAGATGCTGAAACGCAGCCCAGACAGCACGCACGCGTTTCATCTTTACATCGTTCGTGTAATTGCCGAACAGTGCGGCGTCGATCGGGCGACGGCATTTGAGCAACTTCGAGCCGAGGGCATCGGTGTCAATGTTCACTATCGCCCGATTCATCAGCTTTCGCTCTATGCCGAATGTGCCTCTGGTCGAGAATCCAACTGCCCCAATGCCGAGTCGGCTTACGCTCATATCCTTTCATTGCCGATATTTCCAAAGATGAAAGATCAAGATGTCGCCGACGTGATCGCAGCGTGCCAGAAAGTGTTTAGAAAGCAATAACGACAAGAATCGAAGCCCATGAATTCAAACGTTCAAATCGCAGGCAAGATCATCGGCGACGGACACCCGGTTTTCATCTCGGTTGAAGTCGGAACGACATGCAACGGCGACCTCGACGCTTCGCTGAAAATGATCGATGCAGCGGCGAGCGCGGGGGCAGAGGCGATCAAGTTCATGATCATCGGCCCCGAATACTTCATGAGCGATCGCAGCGTTGTGTACGAATACGAATGTGCCTCGGGCAAACGTCACGAAAACATGTTTGAAATGTTCAGCGGGTTGACGTTTACGACCAAGGAATGGCAAGCCATCGCGGCCCGTTGCAAGGAACGGAATGTCATTTTCGGGGCCACGATCGATTACCTTCCTGGGGTGAATCTTGCGGTTGAGTTGGGGGCTGAGTTCCTGAAACTTAGTTCATGGGACACCGCCAACGTTCCGCTTATTCGTCGCATGGCGCAAGTAGGGTTGCCGCTACAAATCGACACGGGACCGACGACGGCTGGCGACATCGACAAGATGCTCGGGTGGATTCGAGCCGAAGAGTTGCAGGACATCGTACTCGTGCATTGCAGCCACGCGAAGGAAGCGTCGGGCGTCAACGTGAAAAGCGTGCCTTACATGAAAGATGTCTTCACTTGCCCGGTCGGATACTCAGCCGACGACCGCGACCAAGTTCCCGATTTGGCCGCGGTGAGCCTGGGGGCCAACCTGATCGAAAAACGTTTGACGCTCGATCGAACGCATGAGGGGCATCACCATATTAAAGCGTTGGAGCCAGACGAATTCGCCGAATGGGTGCGGACGATTCGGCGCTGCGAATCCCTGCTGGGTTCGAGCGCGATCAAACCGTCGGCGGAAGACTTGCGTCAAAAGGAAATGTACTTCGTCAGCGTGGTAGCCAACACGAACATTGCGGCCGGCACGACGATCAACGAAAAAATGCTGGCTTGCAAACGCCCCGGTAGCGGTATCGCACCGGAGATGCTTCCGCAAATCGTCGGTCGAACAGCCAAGCGCGACATTGCCGAGAACGAGTTGCTGACGTGGTCTGACGTTTGAGTGACGCCCAATTGCGAGAATGTACAAACGAGCATGACGCAATCCTATCCAACGACAACAGAGCAGCCGTCTCAACACGCCCGGGAATTACAGCGCATGTGGGCGGGCGAGTTTGGGCAGGCCTACGTCTCGCGCAACAGCCAGGTCGATCAGCGCTGCGGAGTCTTTCATCATGACTTGTGCAAGCGACATTCCGTCCGCCGCGTTCTGGAGGTGGGATGCAACATTGGTCTGAACCTGACGCACATCGATCGCGATCATCAGATGCAAGGCTTTGGAATCGACATCAGTCAAGACGCCTTGAAGCACGCAAGGCAGCGACTTGATCGAGTTCGTTTGTCGGTGGCAGGTGCGTATCAGCTGCCGTTCGACGATGGTGCGTTCGACCTTGTGTTCACGTGCGGTGTGCTCATTCATGTACCAACCGAGGACTTACCGGCTGCCCTGCGCGAAATCGCCCGCGTATCCAGGCGATACATCTGGTGCGGCGAGTATGCGGCTGGCGAACCCACCGAAGTGCCATACCGTGGCATGAATGGGGCGTCATTCAAATGCGATTTCGGTGCGGCATATCGGGATTCGGTGCCCAGACTCTCAGAAATGGACCGAGGTTTTCTGCCCAAAGGTAGCACGCCGTTTGACGACTTGACGTGGTGGCTCTTTGAACGGACGGAATCATGACCGATGGCCTGCTGATTCGTTGCGACGCGTCGACGCAGATTGGGCTGGGGCACCTAATGCGATGCCTCGCCCTCGCCGAGTGCTTGCGTGATCTTGGGGTGCGCGCCGAATTCGCGACGGGAAAGATGTCCGCATTTGCAGGGGACACGCTTGAAGCGAGTGGTTTTCGATCTCATTTGCTTTCTGACGCTGAGCGCGGCTTTGATCGAACAGCGGCTGAAAGCGTCCTGGCGTTGATGAGCAATTGCGGGTTCGAGTCGATTTTGGTGGATCACTACGATGCCGGCACCGAGTATTTTCAAACGCTGGCAGATCGCTGCCACATAGTTTGCGCGATTGACGACCAAGCGATTCGCAACTTCAGCCGAGTTGATTGGATCCTGAATCCCAACCCGGGTGTTGAGGCGCGCGAGTACAACGTCTCAGACGACAGTGATGTGCTGATTGGCTCCGAATATGCCTTGATCCGAAGGCAATTTCTGGAATTGAGAAACTCGAAGCGCGCCTCGCGCAATGGAGACCGTCTCCGAGTTCTTATTCAATTTGGCGGCAGCGACACTTCAGAGGTATGCCATCGGGTCTTGCGGTGGTTCAATCGAGTCTCGTCGCCTTGTTCAATTCGCTGCATCATCGCAGACCAACAGGACGATGCGGCGAAAGTCCACGAGTCTGACGTTCACGACATCGCGACCTTTTCAAACGTCCAAAATGTCGCCGCACACATGCAATGGGCCGACATCGCGATCGGTGCCGGCGGCAGTTCGTGCTGGGAATTGTGCTGTCTGGGCGTCCCCATGATCATCGGTGAATTGTCGCCAGACCAAGCACGCATCGCTCAGAAATTGAACGGCAAGGGCGCTGCCATCCACCTTGGGCATTGGAATCAAGTGGGCGAATCCCAGTTTGTCGAAGCGGTTTACCGTTTGACCAACGACGAATCACATCGCGAGCAAATGGGAAGCGTCGGCCGCCAACTCGTCGATGGTCAGGGAGCGATTCGCGCTGCACAATCCATCACCAAGAAGCTCCGGGCCAAACAGGAGATGCCGACATGAAATACATCACCATCGGAAAGCGCAAGATCGGCGACGGTCAGCCGACATTCGTCGTCGCGGAAATCGGCATCAACCACAACGGGGACATAGACCTCGCGAAGAAAACGATCGAAGCCGCAAGCACCGCCGGTGCCGATTCGGTCAAATTCCAAAGCTACGAAACGAACGACTTCATCCGCGACGGATCGTTGACGTATTCCTACGAGACCGGCGGCAAAACCGTCACCGAATCGCAAGTCGCGATGTTCAAGCGATGCGAATTGCAACCATCCGATTTCAGAATTCTGAAGACGTGCTGCGATGAACTCGGGATCGACTTTCACGCCACGCCCACCAGTGCGGCTGGTGTTCGACGATTAGCCGATCTTGGTGTTGGGGTCCTAAAGAATGGCTCCGACTTTCTGACGCGCCTCGACGTCATCACCGCGATGGGTCGATCAGGTTTACCAACCGTTCTATCCACGGGGATGGCTACACTCCCTGAAGTCGAGGCAGCCGTCGAGACGTTTCGGCAAACCGGGAACGATCAATTAATCCTGCTCCACTGCACCTCGTCATATCCGACGCCCTTTGAAGAGGTTCATCTCAATCGCATGGTGACGCTGGGCAAGGCGTTCGGCTTTCCCGTTGGATTCAGCGATCATTCGATGGGTTCGACGGCGGTCATCGGCGCGGTGGCATTGGGAGCGTGCTGGATCGAAAAGCACTTTACGATCGATAAAAACCTCCCTGGTCCGGACCATCGTTTTTCGATGAGCCCGATGGAACTCGAGCATATGGTCAAGCGCATTCGCGAAATCGAGGCGTGCATGGGATCTTCAGCCATCGCGCCGTCAACTGCCGAAGCCGATGCGCGGATTCAGTTTCGGATTTCCTGCGCCGCCGCCAATCCGCTCAAAGAGGGTCACACGATATCAGAATCGGATATCGTATTTCTCCGCCCCGCCACAGGACTCGCGCCGGCACATCGGGAACGCTTGATCGGTCGCACGACCGTCCGTGCGTTGCGAACCGGTGAGAACATTGGAATGAACGATGTCAGTTGATACCATCGATCACGCGGCGAACACTACGTTCTGGCGGCAGGAATACGAAAGAAAAGCCGCCCACAACGACCCCATCGTTCAGTCCGGACGCGGGCGTAAGTACGATGTCCTCGAACTGCTTAACGAGATTCGCCGCGCAATCGCCCTGCTCCAAATCGAACCGACGCATTCGGTTCTTGACGTCGGCTGCGCAAATGGCCTGTTTGGTTTGGTCATCAGCGCGTACTGCAAGCAATACACCGGTATTGAGCCTGTCGAAGGGCTGGTCGCTTTGGCGCGAAAGAACTTCGCCGGTATCGAAAACGCAAGCGTCCTGTCAGCCGCCGGAGATGGCATTCCGCTGCCTTCCAATTCGGTGGACCGCGTTTTGATCGCGGAGGTGATTCAAATGAATCCGCCCCAGGCATCCCGCGCGATCTTAGCGGAAGCGGCGCGGGTCTTGCGAGAACCGGGGCGCATCGTGCTGCTATCGGTGCCAGATCGACAAAAGCAATCGTCGTTCGAGTCGGCCTACACCGAACAGATCAAACGTGCCGATCATCTATCTAAGGACGAAAAGCGATCTATCCTCGAGCGACAAGCCAATGCCCATTGGTATCTGGCAAGCGAGTTGGTCGAGTGGGCAACGGCGTTGGGCGGGTCAGCGACAGCTGAGACGCTGCCGAAAAGCGCTCCCAATCGTGACCATCGCTTTGATCTGGTGATCGACTTCTAAAGTGGATACAAGCAACAGAAAGGCCGCCACTTAATGCGCGTGGTATTCATGGGGAATCATACCGTCGGTGTGCGGACACTTGAGTCGCTTTGCCGATCCTGTGAAGTCGCTGGCGTGGTTGCGCACCCGCCGGATGTTGAGGATGGTGTTCGATACGAATCGGTTTGCGAATTCGCCAGGCATCAAGGCCTATTGGTTAGTCGCCTCCGTCCGACCGATGCTCAATTCGAACCATTCGTTCGCGAATCCAAGCCCGACTTGATCTGGCTGACGGATTATCGATATCTTGTGCCGCTCGACGTGTTGAATCTTGCGCCGTTGGGTGCGATCAACCTGCATCCCAGCCTGCTTCCAAAATACCGCGGGCGGGCACCTTTGAATTGGGCGATTATCAACGGCGAAACGCAATTGGGTCTAACAGCCCATGTCGTTTCCGATCAAGTCGACTCGGGAGACATCGTCGCGCAACAGTCGTATGAACTTGCACCGAATGAAGATGTTGGAGACGCCCTTGAAAAACTCTACCCGATGTACCAGGGCATAACGGGTGAGGTGGTTCGGGCATTTGTCAAAGGATCGGTTCAACGCGTGCCTCAGCCGAGCGGAGACCACAAATTCTATCCGCCCCGCCGCCCCGAAGACGGCTGGATTGATTGGAACAAGCGGGCGACAGACATTTGCAATCTGGTTCGCGCGGTGAGTCAGCCCTATCCGGGTGCGTTTGGTTTTGTGAGCGAACGACGTGTTACGATCTGGAAATGCTCCGTTAAGCGTGACTCCGTGAATATCGCTCCGGGCACCATACTCAAGGCGGCGGGCGATGACTCCTTCGAGGTTGCGTGCGGCGATGGCACGTTGATCGTTACGGACTATTCGGTTGACACACCGTCGGACGATTGCAACATACGTGCCTGCGACCGTTTTGAATTGGAGAATCGCCTGGCGACGCCTGCCGGATCAACATGATGCAGTGCAACATCAGCCAAGACATTAAAAAAACCGCCCAATACTTTGGCGAGCGGCTTGAACGATTTGGCGCTGGTATATCAGCGTTGGACTACGGTTCGCGCGCAAGTCAGGAAGCCCGGTTTGCCGTGTTGATCGATGCGTGCGACTATCGCGGCAAGCGCGTTTTGGATGTTGGCTGCGGACTGGGCGATCTTGGCGCACTCCTTAATAAGCGCGTGCCCGATGCGTCATACTTCGGTATCGACATCTGCGAAGGCATGGTCGAACACACGCAGCGTCGCGGATTGCAAGCACGCTGCGTGGACATTCTCGCGGAACAAGACGTCGCATCTGCCGACATCGTGATCGCCAATGGCATCTTCTATCTGCTCGACGGCCAGCGCGAACAGAAAATGCAAACACTGATCTCCCGTCTCTTCGAGTTGGCCGACGAAACGCTGATATTCACATCGCTGAGCAGTTGGCACGACACCGGCGATGACGATGAGTTTCGAGCCGATCCCATGCGTACGCTCGATTTCTGCCGCACACTCTCAACCTCAGTATGCCTGCGTCATGATTACCTGCCGCACGATTTCTGCATTTCGATTCGCAAACCACGGATGACGCAATGATCATTTCGATCAATCAACCTGCTTATCTGCCTTGGCTCGGATATTTTGAGCGAATCGCCCGCAGTGATATACACGTCGTCCTCGATCACGTGCAATTCGAAAAGAACAGCTTTGTCAATCGCAATCGCATCCTTGCTGCCGGTGGGCCGACTTGGCTGACCGTGCCCGTTAAGACCAAAGGGAAGTTTGGCGACTTGCCCATCTGTAAGCTTGAGATTGACAATCAGACGCCATGGCGTCGGAAACACTGGCAGACGTTGCAACAGGCGTATGGGCAAGCTCCGCACTTTGACGCGCATGCCGGTTTCTTTTCCGGCCTGTATGAGAAAGAGTGGACGCACTTAAGCGACTTGTGCGGCTGCGTAACGCGGTACCTGCTCGAGGCATTTGCAATTGACACGAAGCTGGTTCAGAGTTCGACGCTCGACGTTGAAGGGCGTCGAAACGAAATGCTTATTGAATTGTGTCGGTCGCTCGGCGCCACGGAATACATCTCCGGCGCGATGGGCCGCGACTACATCGATCCGAAGTTGTTCGAAGATGCTGGCATTACCCTTTCGTTTCAAGACTACGACCACCCGCAATATACTCAATTGCGAGCCCAACAGTTCGAATCCAACTTGTCAGCCGTCGATTTCCTTTTCAACCACGGACCCGACAGTCGCGACATTCTCTTGAACCAATCCCGCGTTTCGCAGGTACATCCATGAGCCAATCGGACAAGCCCATCTGCATCATCCCTGCCCGTGGCGGTTCGAAGCGATTTCCGCGCAAAAACGTCGCCCCGCTCGGTGGCAAACCGCTGTTGGCATGGACGATCGAAACCGCCATTTCCTCAGCAATCAGCGAGTCCGTCGTGGTATCATCAGACGATGCGGAGATTCTAAACGTCGCAAAAAATCACGGCGCCACCATCCACGAGCGGGCTGCAACATTGTCCGACGATCGCACAACCGTCGCCGAAGTCTGCACCGCGATTTGCGGTGACATCACGGGTGAAAGAATTGACGATCAGACGATCATCGCCCTCTTGCCAACGAGCCCGTTCAGAAGCGCCAAGACCATTCGCGGTGCATACGAGCAGTTCGTCAACAACAACGGCGAATCAATGCTGAGCGTCTCGCCGCTGGAGCATCCGCCCGAGTGGGCCATGATGCTCAACGAAGGATTCCTCCAACCGTGCGACGAAGAATCGTACAACACGCCGCGCAACGAATTGCAGCCATCCGTTCGTGGCGACGGTTTGATCATGATGGCCCGCTTGAGCTTTCTCAAAGCGCATCGTTCATTTCTGGGGCCGCGCACGCTGGCGTTTCTGTCGCCACCGGGCGAAACTGTGGACATCGATGAGCCCAGGGATTTGCTGTGGGCTGAGTTCTTGCTGGCGCAACAGGAGAAGTGACCGTGAACGCATTGGTTATAGCCGCCCATCCCGACGATGAAGTGCTTGGCTGTGGTGGCACCGTCGCCCGAATGTCCGCCGAAGGGCATCAGGTCCACATTGCCATCCTCGGCGAAGGCATCACCGCGCGTCATGTTGATCGAAGTGACGCCGATACCAAAGCGATGGACGCGCTGCACTCCCATGCCAACCGCGCGGGTCAAATCCTGGGTGCGATTTCGGTCGAAGTACTCGACTTACCGGATAACCGGTTTGACACCGTCCCCATGCTGGACATCAACAAGCGTGTGGAGCAATTGATCGAAAGACACCATCCAGAAGTCATCTACACGCACCATGCCGGCGACCTGAACCTCGATCATGTCATTACGCATCGCGCCGTCATGACCGCCACCCGCCCGATGTCGAAGTCGGCAGTCAAAGCGATCTATGCGTTTGAGATTGCCTCGTCGAGCGAATGGGCGTTTGATTCCGTCGGTCCGACTTTCGCACCGAATACGTTCGTCGATATCGAAAAGTTCATCGACGCCAAATGTGAAGCGATGTCGGCCTATGAATCAGAAGCCCGCGACTTTCCACATCCGCGCTCGACGCCTGCCCTTCGCGCTCAGGCCACGCGTTGGGGCGCTGCTTGCGGACGCGCGGCGGCTGAAGCGTTTCAGCTCATCCGCGACATCCGCTAAGCGCCCTGTATCATCGTTGCACGCCTACTCGCAGCACTCGCCTTCGTGTTCGACATTCGCGCCTGCGACACTGGCCAAACATTCGTTGCCATAGGTTTCGCCATCGCAACCGCAAACGGGGTCATAAACCTGCGGGCAAAGTCCCGGCGAGTATGCACATTCACCGATGCTTTCGCAGTCGCTCGGTGGTTTCTTGCAGTATTCCAGTGCAACACAATCGTTATCGTTGACACAAGGCGTCGCACATGGTCCATCATGCTGAACATTAACGCCCGCCACCCCAGCTTCGCAGGCATTGGAGTAGGTTTGGCCATCACAACCGCACACTGGATCAAAGACATCGGGGCATGCTTGCGGATGTGCCTGACAGTATCCCGGTCCGGCACATTCACCGAGTGGTCGCTTGCAATAACCCTGCCCGGCTGCGTTACATTCCGCGTCGGTTGTACACTCGGGAACGCATGGTCCGTCGTGATCAATGTTGACTCCAGCTTGCAAGGCGATGCATGAATTGCCGTAGGTCTGTCCGTCGCACCCACAGACTGGGCTGAAGATCTGAATGCACGCATCCGGCTTGCCTACACATTCGCCAGAAATATCCTGACAATTTTCCTTAAGGCACAACTGGTCGGGGTCACATTCCGAATCGATGCGGCACACTTCCGGACACGGCCCATCGGATGCAACACTCACACCGGCAGCACTTGCGGTGCAGCGGTTTGAATAAGTCTGTCCATCGCAACCACAAACCGGATCGAAAACCGCCGCACATATCTGCGGTTCCGGTAGGCACTCACCGGTGCCGTCGCAATCCCCATCCGACTTACTGCAGAAGTTGCCAGACTCGCAGTCTGCATTGCTGTCACAAGGTGGGGGCAAACATGGTCCACCGTGAACGATGTTTTGGCCGGCTGCTGCGGCGTCGCAGTAACTTGTGTATGTTTGACCATCGCACCCGCAAACGGGAATGGGGGCGAAGCAGAGAATCGTCCGGGTCTGACATTCGCCCGTTCCGCCGCAATCGTCAATGGACTTGGCACAGTAGTCGGTTGGCGCGCATTCCGAATTATCCTGACACGTCGGAACACAGACTCCATCGTAGTCGATATTTACTCCTGCTTTTCGCGCATCACAGGCGTTCGAATAGGTGTTGCCGTCGCAGCCACAAACGGGATCGTAAATGTCCGGGCACACATCAGGTTGGACGGCGCATTCGCCAACGCCTCCGCAGTCTCCGTTCGCCGTTAAACACATTTCGTCGGGGTCGCAGTCGGCGTTGTCCGTGCATTCGGGTGGGCAAGGTGCCAATGGGCCTGTGAAGTTCGCCTGCATCAACCCATAGTCAACGAGATCAACATCACAATCGCCATCGAGATCACCGATCGGTCGACCCGTTTCGTCAACGTCGACTCCGATCGGGGTTCCGCAGCAGACATCTTGTTCGTCGGGAACGCCATCGCTGTCTTCGTCGCAAATCGCACTAGCCAACACCGTAACTGGCGTACATATTGCTATAATGAAAAAACCGATCGCTCGCAGAAATGGGGTCATGTTCAATCCTTCTCGTTGGCAATGTCATTGAGAAATCTCGGGCCGATGCGCGTGCGCAGACCCGGTCGTCCAAGTGTGGATAGCAACAAAGTAGCCGAATTCTGACAGGACCGCTGAGAATGCCGCCGATTTCAATATGCTGCGGGATGGAATGGACGCTGATCGAATTGCATCCAACAGTGTTTATGCTCACAATAGCCACCTGATGGGCGGCAATTGGATTCACCCCGCCAAATTGGCTCAAAATACGGATTTCTCGCTGTGCCCGACTACAAAGTTGACCTTGAAGCCTACAACGGACCGCTCGACCTGCTGCTGTTTTTGATCCGCCGCAGCGAGGTGGACATTTACGATATCCCTATCACCCAGATTACCGAGCAATACATCGCTTACGTGCGGGTGCTGGAGGATCTTGATCCCAACCTAGCCGCCGATTTCATCGTGATGGCCGCAACCCTCATGGAAATCAAGTCGCGGACGTTGCTGCCCAAACCGCCCGTCGTCGAAGAAGAAGACGAATTCATCGACCCGAGGATGGAACTCGTTCGGCAGCTGCTCGACTACAAGCGTTTCAAAGACGCCGCCGCCACGCTCGACGACGCCCGCGCCGAACGGGCTGAGAAACACGAACGCGTCCCGGTGACCCCGCGCATCAACGAAGAAGAGGTCGATCTCGACGAAGTACAGATTTGGGATCTCATCGCCGCGTTTCAAAAAGTCCTCGACGCGACCGGTGTTCGCAACCGGCAGCACGAAGTGCTATACGACGACACGCCCATCGCACTTCACGCAGCCGACATCCTTGACATCCTCGGGCGCAACAAGGACGGGCATGTTTTCCAGAAACTCTTTGAAGGCCGCACCAAGTCGCAGCTTATCGGGCTGTTTCTGGCCGTCCTCGAGTTGATCCGCAAGAACCGTATCCGCGCCGTTCAAAAAGCCGAGTTCGATGAGATTCAAATCCAGCTATTGGATGACGAACCGATCACCGTCGATGAGGAATCCGACTACCGATCCAACCCCAATGACGTGCTGAATGCGTTCCACGAAACGGCGGATGATCACGCCCCAGACGATCACGCCGCAGAGGAAGCCGAGGCAGAGGCACCCGAAGCCAAAAACGATATTGAAGAGCCCGTCGAATGAAACCGTCTGAAAAACTTACCGAAATGAATCTGTCGCTCCCCAACGTCGCGCAACCAGTAGGCATGTATGTGCCGGCTACCATTGTCGGTAACCTGGCTTATACCAGCGGACAGATACCGATCAAGGCTGGCGATGTGTTGTTTCAAGGCAAGGTTGGCGATACGGTGAGCCTGGAGGACGCGCAGAATGCCGCACAAGTGTGTGCGCTCAATGCGCTGGCTGCAATCGCCTCAATATCAGGCGGCATCGACAAAATCAGCCGCATCATCCGATTGTGCGTATTCGTTGCCTCTACGCCGGATTTCACGGATCAACCCAAGGTCGCCAACGCCGCGAGCGAATTATGTGGTGCGTTATTCGGCGAAGCCGGCAAGCACGTCCGCAGCGCCGTTGGCGTGGCGTCACTTCCGCTCAACGTTTCCGTCGAACTTGAGATGATCGCCGAACTGGCTTAGACGACAAACTTGTACCAACCCACGATCATCCCATAAGATCACCACCCAACTGTTCAATCTAGAGGCCGGGCTGCGCAAACCGATTTAAAGGAGAAGAATTGATGCAAAGGGCTTACTCGCATTACAAGAATTTTCAGCTAATGGGAATGACAACCGCATTGGTCGCGGCAATGTTGGCTTGCGAAATCTCGACGGTGGTCAATGATGACGGATCGGTGGATGTCGTCGTGACACCGCTCTGCCTGTTTGGTGATTTTGAGGGTGACGCCACGTACAACATTTCATCCTCCGTGGGCGACAACGAACCATTCGTCGTCGAATCCACGTCGCCCCACACCGTCAGTTTCGGCGAGGATTTCAAACCCGTGTCCTATCCGCTGATGTTGGGCCTGCTGAGCACCGCACAACCCGAAGACCTCACCGATATGCCGGAAATCGATTTCTTCGAGGAATCGGGTTCAAAGATGTTCAGTTGGGTTACGCGCGAGACCATCGGCGAAAGTTTCCGTGATGTTCGAACCGATGCGGAATTTGAAGTCGCAGAAGCACTGTTTGAAAAGACCAGCTTCCGAATCCGATTTACTTTTTCGGGAACACAGTTGTTCTTCAACGACGAGAGCGATGACCCGCAAAACGATGCCGATGCCGATTCCACCGCCAACCTCTCCGGAGACTACGTCCTGGAAGGCGATCTTGCCGATGAAAACACGTTCAACTATTCGTCGTCAACACAACAGACCGCCACAGATCCCGATCTTGGTTTCACCGAAGACATCGAAGGAACCGGATCAGGCGTCTTTCAGCTGGTTGTCCGCAACGAATTCTAAAGGACATTTAGCCTCTGATATATGCCCGACCCAGCTCACCCGCCTCTGACGCAATTGGATCCGTCAGATGCATTCAGACCTGTGGGCTAGAATTTGTTCTTGGGCTGCTTGGTCTTGATATATTCAGAACGCTTTTCGGCATACTCATCGCCGACGATCTCCTCGGTTTCAAACCGATCGGGATCGTCGGCGATTTTCTTGAGAAATGGGATGCACCACCCGCATCCGGTCCCCGCACCAAGGCACTCCGTCATCTGACTGGGGCGGGTCGGTTGGGTCCGCCGAGAAAAATTTAGCAACTTTCGCAGCGGAACGTGGTAACAATAGCAGATCTTGTCGTCGAGGTTCATTGCACCAATTGTTTCAGGGGTCGGCTGCAATATCAACAGTTTGGCTACCCAAGCAACATGTTTCCGGGTTAACATGATTTGTCGGGCCGAAAAGTTAGTCCATCGAACGCCATCGACATCGCAATCGGAACGTAAAGTCCGCTCTTTTAAGGAGACGGGGATTATGGTGACGCAATTCGCTCAACTCTGCGCTCTAACGTTAACAATGACTGCCCAAGCTTCGCCACCGCCAC
>BQJS01000133.1 GCA_021604825.1 Phycisphaerae bacterium
GCCCACGACGTCACATTACAGAAACATCCAGAATCGTACCGTACGTACGTCGTCGACCGAAATATCAACTATTCCAACTACTGCACTGCACGCTGCATTTTCTGCAACTTCAAAGCCGACCCACCCGGCATGGATACGGGTCGGCGCGATCTGCCTGACGGCTACGTGCTTTCGTTTTCGGAAATCGCTGAGAAGATCGAGGAACTGCTCGATATTGGCGGGACGCAGGTTTTGATGCAGGGCGGACTGGTGCCCAAAGAACTGTTGGGGTTTGAGTGGTACCTCGACCTCATGCGTTTCATCAAAAAGAACTACCCGACGATCCACACCCACGCGTTTAGCCCACCCGAGATTTATGGGTTGCATCAGATTTTTGACATGCCCATTCGCGACGTACTCTTGAAGCTACAAGACGCTGGGCTGGACACGATTCCTGGAGGCGGCGGAGAAATTCTCGTCGATCGCGTGCGCGACAAGATCGGCCAGGGTAAGACCAACACGGCAGAGTACATGGAAGTGATGCGCCAAGCCCACAAGATTGGCATGCGAACGAGCATCACCATGATGTTCGGGCACATCGAAACCGTGCAGGAACGAATCGAATCTCTGCAAGTCATCCGCGATTTGCAGGACGAAACGGGTGGCTTCACGGCGTTCATCACCTGGACATTCCAACCCGACAACACGCCGCTTGGTCGGATGAAACAGTTCCCATCGGATTATCGCGGATTGCCAGATGGCAAGCATTTGATGTTGGCAGACTCGAACGAGTACCTGCGCATGCTGGCGTTATCGCGCATTTTCCTGAACAACATCGACAACGTTCAATCCAGTTGGGTCACGCAAGGACCAACGATCGGGCAACTGGCGCTTTACTACGGTGCCAATGACATGGGCTCCGTCATGATGGAAGAAAACGTCGTCTCTGCTGCCGGAACCACCTATTGCCTCGCCGAACAAGAGATTCGTGATTTGATCACTGATTCGGGTTGGCGACCGCAGAAGAGAAACTGCTACTATAATTTGATTGATTGAGCTTTATCCAAAAACTTATAGTGGCTGCGCTAAAACTTCTCGCCTGATTGCACTCAAATGGTCATATGATTCGCGCTCGCGCATAATATGAACACGCCATACGTCACTCGCCGCGTTGCTGATACGCTATGAATACTTGCGCTTCGTGTCCCGCCAAACGCCATGTAAATCATTGAATTTCCGATGACTGTGCTGCTATACTGGCAGTCGGGTCGGGTAGTTGATGCTGCTCAAGCGAATCAAACAACAACGTCGAGGCAGCTGTATCGAAGTCGCTGATCGGGGGAGGCACACACGTCTAAACGTGCCTTTGGTTAAACGCAGCGATCGCATTGATCAATTCTGTGTTTTGTTGGCAAGGCAGCAGGCCGGGGCGATGACTGCCGCAAACGATGTCGTTTTTTGCAGGCCGGGAACAATTGATTCCGAAGGTACAAGGTGCGTGCTGCGTGCCGGCGGACTATCCCCCTGCGTGTGATTTGAGGAATTGGTGGCTGGAATGGTCAAGCTGGATGCCATCCGCAAACAGGCAGAGCAGGACTTGGTGCTGACTTGTCCCGAAGGCCAGCACCGGACCACGCTGTGGGACCATGCATCCCGCGTGTGCGACAGCTCGCTTCTCATTGCAAGTTTCCCCGAGTTTGTCGGAAAAGAAATCGATCCGGACAAACTCACGATCGTTTCCCTTTATCACGACGCCGGATGGGCTGTTCAATACGAATCGGGAGACGTCGCAATCAACGGCTTGCAAAGCACTGCGACGACTGCAATACAGAGCACGCTTGCTGCAACCTTCATGATCGAACGATTGAAGAACTTAGCCAGCAATGAGATTCTGGAAAGCGCCGCAGAATGTATTCGCGTCCTGAGTGATCATGACATCACGCAGCCGTGCGCTCAAATCGTCGCCGAAGCTGATCACCTCGACGAGTTCAACGTCGTGACATCGTGTGGAAAGGTGTTCAAACAAATCCTCAACGGTCGGTCCGTCGAAGCGGTCCTCGATACTTGGGACAACCAAAATAGCTACGGATTCTGGACAGCGAAGATCAAGGACTCATTTCGATTTGATTCGACGCGTCAAATTGCCAGCGCACGGCTGAAAGTGTTTGAGCAAATCATAGAGCAAGTGCGGATGCACCATAAGAACATGGACGTGCGCAGATTCTTAGAATCGCAAGGGAATTAGGAACGAACGTGTACGGACAGACATCTGCCTGAAGTGTTCCACGGAAGAACCGCGTCGCACGGCACTCGCTGAGGACGAGATCCACGGGTTGATTCTCAACCCAATGGAGCACTCAACCTTCAGCCGCGACCGACAACTGCTCGCGTATCGCGTGGGCGATCTTCTGATAAACCGCACTCGGAATGACATCGATCTTGAGCACGCTGGCCAGCTCTTCCACGTCGGCTTCAACGCTGTCGAGAATCGCAACCAAATCCAGTAACTCAATACCTGAGAATTCGGCAGCTTGGGCACAGGTTTCGACGCACGTATTGACGTCCGGAATCTCGCATAGAATTTTTGCGATCCGGTCAGATGCGTTGACAACGCGGGCCATCTGAGAGGCGTTGTCCGTCACGTCAACGTCATTGTTGTGGCTGTCCTTGACCGCATCGCACATCGCTTCCGGAAGTCCCCACTCGGCCAACACCATCGCCGCCACCTCAGCGTGACTCGTGTCGACGAGTTTCCGCTCATCTTCCTCGGTGTATGGCGAACCGTGCGGCGTGTATTGGCTGGTAATCGATTCGTACTTGTCACCCATCGCCTGAGAAAGAATGGCCACGCCAATGTCTGCGAGCAAGCCGGTCAAGAATGCCTCGTCACGAAGTCTCGGGCACGCCTTATCCGAAATGCGCGCCGCAATAACGCCCGACGACAGCGAACGTCGCCAATAGTAACTCGTATCAAGTTGGCCGCCGCAATCGTCTCCAATCGCTTCTACGAGGTATCGCCCTAAAACCAACGAACGCGTGCGCCTTGGGCCCAAAAGTGTGAGAGCTTGCTTCAGCGAAGTAACTTTCCGCGACACACCAAACAGCGCGGAGTTTGAAAGGCGCAGAATCTCACTGACCGTCCCCGCGTCAACGCTCAAGACCTTCACGACACCGTTGTAATCAAAGTTCGGGTCTTGAATGACTTCGAGAAACCGCGTGACAACCTGCGGCATCGACGGAACGGCTGCGGATTTGCGGATCGCTTCAACGACGGTCGGATTCATCTCACTCTCCGAAAGTAAACCTACAACGCGGGTTCGCTGACTCGGCCCGCCCTTCTATTTATCGGATGAAAAAATGTAGCGATAAACAACTATTCGGCTGGTTGTGTACCGCTGTCAATTCTCACATGACCTGCCCAATGCAAACGGATTTGCCGTTGCTCGCCGGCCATGCTCGGCTTTATTCCGACCAATCGCCCCGCTCCACTTCAATCGCCGGTCCAGACATCAGCACGTCTTCATCGACGTCCACGTAGATCGTGCCTCCCGGTTGATCGACCCGGCAGCGCGACTCGCAGCGCCCCGTCCGCATGCCCGCTACGACAGACGCACACGAGCCCGTCCCGCACGCGAGCGTCGCACCTGCGCCGCGTTCCCACGTCTTGATCTGAAGGTGGTTCCGACTCAGCCTCCGAACGAAATGGACGTTGACGCTGTCGGGGAAAATATCTGTACACCTTTCGATCAGTCGCCCCTCTTTCTCAACTGCAACGCGCTCAAGATCATCGACGAAGACTACGCAGTGCAGGTTCCCAAGACCGATAACCGAAGCCCTAAAGCATCGCCCGTCAAAATTGATCTCACGATCACACGCTTCTTCACCTTCGAGTGTACAATTCAATCTCGCAAGACGTGTTTCGGGACGCCCGAGGGAAACCGTTGCCCAAATGACCTTTCCGCCGCGCGAGACGCAATAGTGGGTTTTGATGCCCGAGTCCGTTTCAGCCGTCATCCGAAACAACGAAACCCGATCCTCAACCGCCCAATCCGTCTGGATAATCGAGGCAAGCAGAACGCGCCGAACTTGCGCAGGAATTTCGCCATTGGGCGTGGCCAACAAACGAGCCAACCCGCCGATTGGGTACTGCTCAAAAACTGGCGACGATGTTTCGGGCGTATGATCGACCACGTACTTGCTGAGGCAGCGGACACCATTGCCACACATCGGCGCCCGCGATCCGTCGGAGTTGTAAATGACCGTCTTGACGTCGGCGATCGTCGACTGATGAACCATCACCAACCCATCCAGATCGAATGGATCACCGCAGTGTCGCCGCAGGACGCTTAGCGCATCCTGATCCTCAAACTGGCCATCTCGGGCATCGACCACGTAGAACGAGTTGCCGCAACCATGCATCTGGGTGTATCGCATGATGCAAGTTTACCCATTGCGAAATCCGACGCCTAGTGTGTTCTCACGGTCACGTTTTGGCGGGGCTCACGGGAGACATGCTCTGCGCGTTTGCCTGTGAACCGCAAGAGCCCATGCCGGATTCGTCACTCCCGGGCACGCGGGAGTCCAGAATAAGCGGCGGTCATCGTGCGATCCTGGATTCCCGCGTGCGCGGGAATGACAGCGTTTGGCGGAATGACGGTGTCTCGCTGAATGACCGCGCAAAAAAATGGTGGCCCAGCCATATTTCAGACTGAGCCAGCCCATTCTCTCCCAATGTTCGATTCAAGCGCGACGTACGTCAGACGCAGTGCCCGCTAGATTTTGATGTCCAACTGCGACGCGTCACCGTCGTCGGTGTCAGGTCCAGTCTCTAGATTTTCGTCCATCGCTTGCTCGGGACCGTCGCCAAACGCACGGCCCTGTCCGCCCGCCCCTTCGGCATCGGCGAAGACGGCTGTATCACCGTCGGTGGTCTCAACGCTGTTCGCCGAGTCCTTCGCTCGCTCAACCTGCTTAGCCGCAGTCTGCGCCTGCCCGGTGCGATCGGCGTCGCGTGTGCGAGACGCCTCCGGCGCGACAAATCCGGCTTGAGCGGCAGCCCCCAGAATGTTCGGTGGCACGGCGGACAATTCCAGTCTCCCATGAGCAGCAACGAATCAAGCGCCCTTCCCCGGTGACTGGCCCGAAACTCTTGGCCTCTTTGGTGTATCGGCGACGCTGATGCGTCGACATGATGCAATCTCGGACCAAGCCACACCCATCAGAATAATAGCATAGCCAAGCCCTGGTTTTGGCATTCAAGCGGATTGGTTCAAGGAAGAATCGTAGGATTGATGTACTTCGGGAAGTTATCGGGCGTTGATCGGACACCACCGCACCATTGGGCGCGGAATTCAATGCATCCCACCACCATGCGTGCACATGGAAGTCATGTTGTTGAACGTCAATTCGCGCTAGGCTCGAGACAGTTCCCGTTCGCGATTCTTGAGCTGCGACTTCAAACGATTGAGAATCGCGGAGTGCATCTGACTGACCCTGCTTTCAGAAAGGTCAAGCGTTGCACCGATTTCCTTCATCGTCATCTCTTCGTAGTAATAAAGAATCAAGATGAGGCGTTCGGCGCGGGTCAAGCCACGCGTGATCAGACTCTTCAGATCGCGCTTTTGAACTTCAGCGACTGGATTGCGCCCCCGCTTGTCTTCAAGGACGTCAATCTCACACACGTCGCGACTCGAATCCGTTTCAAAATGCTTGCGCGATAGGGAGATTTGCGAAACGGCTGTGGCGTCGCGCACGATCTTGGCCAATTCGGTCTTGGACACACCGAGTTTCAATGCGAGTTCGTTGTCGGTCGGTTGCCTGCGCAGTTCGGCTTCGAGGGAACTGCATACCCGTTGAAGCTTGTTGGCACGGCTGCGAACGAGGCGCGGCACCCAATCCATCGCCCGAAGTTCATCGAGCATCGCTCCACGGATACGCGGCGCGCAATAGGTTTCGAATTTGACGCCCCGCCCCATGTCGTAAGCTTCGATGGCATCGACCAAGCCAAATATGCCCGCTGAAACGAGGTCATCGACGTCAACCTCATCGGGAAGCTTCGCACTGATACGGTCAGCCGTATACTTGACGATGGGAAGGTACGTCTCCATCAGCCGATTGCGAAGAGGGCGACCTCCCGCCAGCTTGTACTCTTTCCACACTTCCAGCACGTCTGAACCGGTTCTTAGAGCGGGCATCGATTCTCCTCCGTGAGATACGATTGCAATTGTGTTGCGACTTTGGGACCCAGTCTTTTGCTTTTCCTGACGATCAAGATCAGCCTCCTTGCCAATCTCGTTCCCTCAAAGTCTGTTTTCATGCCAAGCTTGGCAATACGACTTAATGCAATGCAACTAACTACTATGAACTCAACTTGGCCACTTCGTCTGGCTCAATAACGGACGCGTCAACAATCTCGTCTTCCTCAAAGTTTGATGCGAATTCGCTTTCGTCCGGCATGGCGGCTGCGGTTTTCTCAATCGAATATTCACTCAAAACCATCTGCGCCGCCGCACCAACCGCCAGTCCAATCACGCAAAAGACCGCCAGCGCCCACAGGGCGCGCGACAGCACAACCTCCGGCGGGTTGCCCGCAATCAAACCTGCGATCGACGCCAACCCAAACGCAAATAAGCTTAATACCGCGCCGGTATATCGAGCGACCATGTTTCACCGTCCTCCGCGCACGTCATGAGCGGGAACACCAATCTTGTCGTTTGGCTATGGAGGCGAAATGAAAGAATTGCGGCAGCATTGAGAATCCTTTCTCGTCAACCAAGCCGTGTCGTTTTGCTTTTAGAAAACCCCGGGCAATAAACTTCGCCCAATCAAATCTTCTGGCCAGCATCCTTGCCGACCCATTGCAGAATTCGATTCATTCAAATCTGCAATGTTTGATCTAAATCCAGAAACCGCAACAGCTCACGCGGCATTCATTCAAAAACTCACAGGGACAACAATCCACTAAAACATCCCCGCGACGCGCTGAAAAATCCCTTTGTTTTCACCGTGAGATCCAGCACCCGCTCCAACCAATCGTGTCGCAATGACAGAGATGCAAAGGCTGGCGGAGCATTTTGGGTAACGCTGAACAAACGGCTCGCGTTGACGGACCGCAAGTTCAACATGAGTATCATGCAGAACGTAACCCGCTTCTGCAATATCAAAGTTTATGAATTTTTCACAAGCGTCACGCACACGACTAAATGCTTTGCGAGCTTCTTGCCGGCTTTCAACCATATTGACCAAAAGCCGAACAGAACCTTCGTAACCCTCTTTCCACAATGTCTTAATGGTAGCGTACGCATCGACCAAGGCAGTGGGCTCTGGGGTCGTTACCACCAAGACAACATCGGCAGCCCGCGCAAAATGGGTAACATTGGAACCGATGCCAGCCGCACAATCGAAAATGAAGAATTCGCTCGAAACCGATTTGATTTCGCCAATCAATTCATCCATTTGCGCCGGATTGAGGATCCTTTCCGAACCACTCGGAACCCCTGCGATCAGATTCAACCCACGCACCGACGCGTCGACGACTTCCTCGACACTTTTGGATTTGCGAAGAACATGTCCCAGGTTGTGCGCGGGCGACACGTTGAGAAGAACATCCGCATTGGCGAGTCCCATGTCCAGATCAACCAACGTCACTTGCTGTCCGCGCTGCTGAATACTTGTCGCAAGATTCGCCGCAATGTTGCTCTTGCCGACACCTCCCTTGCCACTGGTCAGTGCGATCGTGATCGGCTTGCGTTTGGTGTGCTTGCGCGCAGACGACGACGCGTCGTGTCGCTTTCGCGCCGTTGCCGGTTTCAGCGAAAATGGATTTCGCAAGCGTGTCACTTCTTTCACTCCATCAGCGCGACTTGCGCTGAGATCGATTCGGCCAACGACTCACGCGGGCTCAGACTGAGTCCGTCCGGCACATCTTCGCCCGTCGTCATGTAAGAAATCTTCATCTGCGTTTGATGGACCGCATTGAGAATCACAGCCATCCCGATCGCCTCGTCTTGTTTCGAGAGCAGCAACCGATCCGCCCCCACCGTCGCAAAACGTTCGACCGCGTCACGCATCGCGCGCCCCCCAATCGTCGCCGGCAAAACCAGATGCGTTTCATCCACCTCGATGGATTCCAACTGGTTCGTCAGCGCGATCAAGCTGGCTGTATCGTGCGGACTCAAACCCGGCGTGTCTATCAAAATCACATCGAGATCGAACCACGTCGCAATCGCGGCCTGTAATTCTGCCGGATTCTCAATAACCTGCAATGGCACATCAATGATATTTGCATACGCGGCGATCTGCTCCGTCGCGCCGATCTTGCGGGCGTCGAGCGAAATGCATCCCACCGACCGATTCTTTCGCAATGAAAAGTCAGCCGCCAGCTTGGCGAGGGTGGTCGTTTTGCCTACACCTGAAGGCCCAACGAGCGCGACGACCACCGGACCGGACTTGGATGCAAGGTCAATCTCACAGACTGACGGAAGCATGGTCAACAGCCGCTTCGATAGCGATGCCTTGACACACGACTCATCCGATCGCTGCGCGGGCGACAGGTCTTGTTCCAAGCTCTCGATCAATTGGCTGGCGATTTCGTGGGCCACGTCGGACTCAATGAGGCGACGGTAAACGTCGAACAGTGCATCTGGCGCGGTATCGGCTGGGGCATTCGCCTTAGTCGCCGTCGCTGAATGGCCCGATCGAATGTTCGTTTCCCGATTCGGTCGGTTCTTCGATTGAGTCGATCGGCGCATCGCTTCCGGGACCGTTTCCAAGGAAGCGGCAGCCGTCACTTCAACGGTATGGCGCGCAGGACCGCCGGGCAGTTTGCGCCGAGGATGGGTTCTCGTGTGCAAGATGACCGCGTCGCTGCCCAACTCCTGCTTAACGCGAGCGAGCGCTTCCGGCATTGAGTCTGCTCTGATCGTTTTAAGATTCTTCATCCATCGTCACCATTGCGCGCGACTCGATCGTCGCGTCTCGAACAATTTCGTTGTAAGACAAAACGGGAACCGAACCCAACGACCCCTCGATAATTCGGCGCACCCACATCCGCAATTGCGGTGGGCAAAGTACGACTGGTGTCTTTCCATTGCATGCGGGCATCACCCGGTCAACGGTTTTGCTGATTGCTTCCAAGATGCGCTTTTGCAAATCCGGTGACAACGTCAGTACCGAACGACCGTCCGAACTTTGTGCGCTGCCGGTGATCATCTCCTCAATGCTCGGATCGAGCGTGATGCAGTTGATCTTGCCGTCGTCATCGCGATGCTGATGACAGATGTTCCGTGCCAAGGCGTGGCGCACGTATTCGTTGAGCAATTCCGGATCTTTAGTGCGCGGAGCCCAATCGCCCATCGCCTCAAGGATCGTTTCCAGATCGCGGATCGGTACTCGCTCACGGAGCAATCGCTGCAAGACCGATTGGATTTCACCCGGCTTGAGGATATTGGGCACGACTTCTTCGACGAGCTTTGGCGCTCGCTCGCGGAGGTTATCCAGCAAACGATTGACTTCTTGTCGTGTCAGCAGCTCATCACCGTGCCGCTTGATGATCTCGGTGATGTGGGTGGCCATCACGCTGGTCGGCGGAACCACGGTGTAGTTGCGCATCTCGGCTTTTTGTCGGTCGGCTTCTGGAATCCAAAGTGCTGGCAGTCCGAACGCAGGCTCAACGGTTTCCATTCCGTGAATTTTGTCCGTGACCGTACCGGAATCGATGGCCAGCAAATGCCCCGGCACCGATTCGCCCCGCGCAATTTCCAAGCCCTTCATTTTCACCGCGTACTGATTCGGTTGCAGTTGAATGTTGTCGCGGATACGTATCGGCGGAACGACGATGCCCAATTCCTGCACAATCTGCCGGCGCATGTTCGTGATGCGGTCCAGCAAATCACCGCCCTGCTTGCGATCGACCAATTTGATCAAACCATAGCCAACTTCCAATTCCATCGGTTCGACAGCCAGGAACGATTCGGGCCGGTCCTTGGCTTTGGGCTTGGCTTTTGCCTTGTCAGTCGCTTTCTGTTTCTCGCGGGATTCCTCGCGCCGCAGCATCAGTGCAATCGAAACACAACCGCTGCCTAACATGAACAGTGGAACCTTCGGAAGCGGCGTGAACATGAGTACGCCCATGAAAGAACCCGCCAAAATCAGCGCAATGGGTTGGGCTGTAACCTGAGATAGCAACTCGCCGCCCAGGTTGCTCTTGGACGCACTTCGCGTCACGATCATCGCAGCCGCCACCGAAACAATGAATGCCGGAATCTGCGAAACGAGACCGTCACCGATCGTCAGCTTCGTGAAGATTCGAAACGTATCGCCAACCGACAAGTCAAGTTCGACCATGCCGACATACAGACCGCCAAGAATGTTGACAACGGTAATGATAATGCCGGCGATGGCGTCACCGCGTACGAACTTACTCGCACCATCCATCGCACCGTAAAAGTCCGACTCGCGGGTGATTTCGCTGCGGCGCCGTTTGGCCTCGGCTTCGTCGATCGTACCGGCATTGAGGTCGGCATCGATGGCCATCTGCTTTCCAGGCATACCGTCCAACGTGAATCGTGCTGCGACTTCGGCGATTCGCGTCGCACCCTTGGTAATGACCACAAACTGAATCACGACGATGATCGCAAAGATGATCATCGCGACGGCGATCGATCCACCGGACACGAAGTTTCCAAACACCATGATGACCTTGCCCGCAGCCGCTTCACCTTGTTGGGCGTTGGTCAAGATCAGTCGGGTGGTTCCAATGTTCAGCACCAGGCGAAACAGCGTCATCGCCAAGAGCAGCGAAGGAAATGATGAGAACTCGAGCGGGCTGCGGATGTACATCACCGTCACCATGATGATCGCAGCCAGCGTGATATTGGTCGCGAGGAAGAAATCCATCAGCGACGTGGGTAGCGGTGTGAGAATGGCGACGATCAACGCCAGCGCGAAAATCGGGAGCAATAGACCGCGCGCGTCCATGACCTTGCCCATGAGTGAAGGCAGGTCGAACTTCTTGGTTTCAATTGCTGCGGGGTCGGCCATCTAAACGCAATCTCCTATGACGCCAATGGAACCGGACGCGGTCCCAGCTGCTTTCCGGAAAGTTCGTAAACGTATGCCAACACTTCCGCGATGGCTTCGTAGAACCGGTGTGGTACTTCCTGCCCCACTTCGACCACGTCGTACATCATGCGGGCGAGTTCCTTACGCTCGACGATCGGTACGGCGTTTGCGGCGGCGATCTGTCGAATACGCATTGCCATCCAATCCGCCCCTTTGGCCAGAATTTTTGGCGCGGCCATCGTCTCGGCATCGTAGCGCAGGGCGATCGACAAGTGCGTCGGGTTTGTGATGATGACATCCGCTTTGGGGACGTCGTGTTGCAAACGCTGCATCGCCAGTTTCATTTGCACTTCGCGGCGACGGCGCTTCATCAAGGGATCGCCTTCCATGTGCTTGAGCTCTTCGCGAACTTCTTCCTTGCTCATGCGGAGATCTTTTTCGTGGCGTCGCTTTTGATAGGTGAAGTCAATCAACGCGAGAATCAGCATCACGGTCGCCAGTCGCAAACCAATGTCGAACACCATCACAGCCGCCAATCGATAGATGTCGATGTAGGCCATGCTCGATGCGAAGAGGATCTGGCTGATCGTGTTTGAGACGGTCCAGTAGACGACGCCAACCATCAATGTCATCTTGCCAACGTTGATTGCGGTCGAGACAGCCGTTCGCGGCGAAAACATTCGCTTGATGCCTTGCAGTGGGTTGATCTTGGATAGCGACGGCGTCACCGGATGCCACGTGAATAACCATCCCACCTGCCAGTACAACGTCACCAATGCCGCGATGAAGACGACGGCCATGATCGGTATCAGCATCCACATCATCACGCCCGCAAACGAACCAGCCAATGAACCCAAGTCACCACCCGTCAGCGTCTCAGCCGGCGAAAGTCCCCTCTGCATCAAACCAAGCAGCTTGCGCCACATCGCCGGGCCGAAAAACTGAATCGCCAGGAGCGCCGACAGCGTCACGATTGCCGCCGACAGATCTTGACTCTTCGCCACCTGCCCTTTCTCGCGGGCTTCCTGCCTGCGCTTTGGCGTTGCGGCTTCTGTTTTTTCACCAGCACTGTCGGCCATCGGTTTCTACATTCCCATCCGTGTTGTGTGACCTAGTACGTCCAAGCTACGCTATCTGATTCCTTAACGATGGCTGATTCGTCAACGATAAATGTGCCACTGCTCTGTGAGCAGTGCGTTCGAACCATTTCAATTATTCTTCACTGCTCACAGAGCAGTGGCACCGCATCGCTTTTGTTTTCTAGTCCTGACCGTACGTTACCGATTGAAGATCTGTTTGCTGTCTAAGATCGTTCTTGAAAACACCGAATCGAAAAGTCCGTCGGCTGCGGACAGTGCAAGTCCTGCGACTGCCAACGCAACCAGCGTCCGCACCACAAATCCAACCGACAGGATGTTCATCTGTGGCATCGTTCTGGAAACGAACCCGAGTACGAGCGTCGTGATGAATAGCGACATCAGCACCGGTGCGACCAGTCGAAGCGCCGTCACCACACTGGTGGTCAGCACGTCGGCCAACAAGCTCAGGATTTGCGGTTCCGTGCGATATGACATGACCGGAATCGTCGCAAAGGTATCGAGCAGTGCCCGCATCAATTCGCGATGACCGCCCATCAGGATGAACGAGGTCAGCGCCACCAGGAAAAACAATTGACCGATGATCGTGGTGTTTGAGTTGAGTGCCGGGTTGAAAACCTGCCCCAAACCAAGTCCCGCTTGTTGGCCAATGACCATGCCCGCCAATTGAATTCCAGTGAACACGATGGTCGTGGTCAATCCCAGCACCAAACCGATGATCAACTCGCCAAACACGCCGACGAGCCCGGTGGCCCAATTCAAATCGGTCGGCATGCTGGGAGCGACGACGGGAAACATCGCAAGCGCAATGACCGCCGCCAAGCCCACGCGTATCCGAGCCGGCACGGTCGTGCTGCCATAGAGCGGCGCCGCGATCATGAGCCCGCTGATGCGAAACATGACCAAGGCGTACAGCGGCAGAAAAAGCGGACCGCGCGTCAGCAGCATGAAGATGTCGTCGTTGGCCATGCCGCATTACCATTGATTAAAAGTAAATAGTGATTGCGTGTAGTTGAGCATCCGCGTCGCAATCCAGGGAATAAAGAACATCGCAGCCACGATCATCGCCGCGATCTTGGGAACGAATGTTAGCGTTTGTTCCTGAAGTTGCGTCACCGCTTGAAATAGCGAAATCACCAGGCCGACAGCTAGCCCGATCAAGAGAATCGGCGCGGCGGTCATCAGCGCCATCATGAAAGCGTTGCGTCCCATGTCGAGTGCTTCGGTGAATTCCATCTCAGTTGCTTTCCATTCGCCGCGCCATACAAACCGCGACAGACGCCAAGTTACATGAAGCTATACAACAGCGATTGCACGATCAGGTGCCAACCGTCAGCCAAGACAAACAACAGCAATTTGAACGGGAGCGAAATCAACACGGGCGGCAGCATCATCATGCCCATCGAAATCAGAATCGACGCGATCACCA
>BQJS01000134.1 GCA_021604825.1 Phycisphaerae bacterium
TGTCGATCGCGTGTTGCCCGGAGGGGATCGCGTCTGGATGGCTGGCGGGACGCGTGACGGCTGGCGAAGCAACGACCCCGTCGTCATTAGGCGCGGGAGTGCTGTGATGGGCTGGGGCCGAATCACGAATGCCTACGATGACATTGCGCTGGTCGTGTTGAGTCGAACGCGTGAAGACGGCGCGTTGCCCCGTCGCGGCGACACGGTGGAAGCGATTGGTGCGATTCTGCGATCGGACCGGGTGCGAAGTCGCGTAGCCGCAGTTGTGCCTGCCGACGGCAATCCTCGAATGATTGTCGCCGGCGACACGCGGGCGGGTTTCGCCCTTGACGACCGCGTCGGGATCGTCCGCGATGGTCGGTATGTGTCGCTTGCCAAAGTCGTAGGTGTCAGCCCGTTTATTCAGATCGAATCCGTCAAAGCGTTTCAGCGATCGAGCCCGCAGGAAGGCGATGCCGTCGTGCTTCGTGACGACGCCGAGTCCGCGATCGGACGCATCTTTCGCGTTGAAAAGGATTACGCTCTGGTGACGCTCGGGCAAGTCGATCAGATAGAGAATGGGCAGCGTTTGTTCATCCTCAATCCCGATGGTTCGACGACACCGCTGAAAGTTGGCAAGACGTATGCCGAGCATTGCGGTGCGAAACTGGATGCGCCGAACATGCAAACGGATGGGTCGAACGGGACTCCGCCAGTCGATCGCTTGAAGGAATGGCAGCCAGTCGCAACCTTTGCCGGGGCGGCTGATCGGCGGTTGGTCGCATGCGCAAAACCGCTCTCAAACCTCGGGAGCGACATTCCAAAATGGTTGGCGAGGTTCAAGCCCGAAGGATATTGTTTGCCCAAAGTGGGGGAGACGGTGGCCAGTTCGCGCAACGGGCATGCGTGGTTGGTCATAGCGATTCTTCCCAACGAGATTCTCGCTGTTGAAATTGCATCGGACGATTCTTGAAACACGAACACGCAGGACAATCGAACAATCGCTTCGTTCTCGCGTCGGCCAGCCCGAGGCGGCGAGGACTGTTATCGGAGTGGGGGTTTGAGTTCGACGTTGTTCCTTCTCATGTGGATGAGCCGGATGCAGCCGAGATGGGTGGTTCCGCAGCCGATGTGGCCAAGGCGCTCAGCACGTTCAAAGCCGAGCATGTCTCCAAGATTCGTCCGGATTCGATCGTCCTCGGTGCAGACACCGTTGTCGCCCTCGATGGCGTGCTCTACGGAAAGCCCAACGATGCCGACGATGCCCGGCGCATCCTCTCAATACTGATGCACCACACCCACGAGGTGATCACTGGTGTGACGTTGATCGACGGCAAGACGCAGCGGTGCGAAGTAGCCGTCGATGAGAGTCACATCACCATGACGCCGATGACACCGTCGCAATTGGATGCCTACATCGAAAGCGGTCTGTGGCAAGGGAAAGCCGGCGCATACGGCGTGCAGGATCATGACGATCAATTCGTCAAACGACTCGATGGCAGCTTTACGAATGTGGTGGGGTTGCCCAAGGAACTCGTCACATCGATGCTCGCCAGATTTGGCATCGAGCCGACGCGCTAGCGCAGTATCATTCCATCTGTAATCCAATGTGTGCCACTGCTCTGTGAGCAGTGCTTTTCAACGTATTGCCCGCGGCGCAACACTGCTCACAGAGCAGTGGCACCTCATCAATCATCATCGAACGAATGACAGATCGCTGGAATCGCTTTAACCCAATGGATGGACTACAGATTCGGGCGATCGAATCCGCTTTCGCGCCCGTCCATCTGACGAATCGCCAACGGTGGGGCGAGTATTTCGCTTAGGATGACCGCGTCGCGCAGACTGCGAACGGGAACGCCCGCGATGTTCATCTGCTGTGCGTCCTCTGCTTCGGCCACGCGGCGCTTGCGGGTAGCCTGTCGGGTACCGGTCTGCTGCGAACTTTTCTTCTTTGACGTCGATTGAGACTGCGCCCTGCGAGTCTGTCGAGGTGCGGGCGCTTGCCTTACTTGAACGGGTTGTGGGACTGCCGGTCGTGCCGTTGGCGGGGTCGGTCGCGCAACTGGTTGGGCGGGCCGAGCCGGTGTTACCGGTGCACGTGGAGGCGTTGGCTGGCGCGGCGGAGCTGGGCGGTTGGGTGTCCGCGTTGCTGTCGGGACACCTGCTCTGCGGGGTTTCAAAACCAAATCTTCGTCATCGTCAAGGGTCACGTCGTAAACGACGTCTCCGCTTGACGAATCGACATCTTTGCCTTCGCCACTCTTGTCACCGATCCATTCTTTGTATTTGGCGACCACCCAGTTTAGAGCGCCGAAAAGAGCCAAGACCCCTAAGTAGACCATGTTTCCCCAGTCCCAATCTTGATCTTGTGCGAGCAGGGTCACGCCTGTTGTATTCAATTGACTGAGGCTGGTCAGGAGCATTGTCGGTTCTTCCGAAGACGACGTTTGTTAAATGCCACTGCATGGCATTTCGTAGGGTGGGCCGTGCCCACCATTTTTGATTTTGATTTAACTGCTGGTGGGCACGGCCCACCCTACCTGCGACCCATCAAGTCGGCTGCGTATTACGCGCTTGGCTTTCCGCCCGATTCACCGCCACCGATTGAATTCCTCATGCTGGTGTCGGACTCGATGTTTCGCATGCGGTAGTGATCCATGATGCCGAGGTTTCCGCTTCTGAAGGAATCGGCGATGGCTTTCGGCACTTCTGCTTCTGCCAATACGACGAGTGCGCGGTTTTCCTGGATCTTGGCTTTGTTTTCCTGCTCAAGGGCGACGGCCATCGCTCGACGCTTTTCGGCTTCAGCTTTGAAACGTTTGCTGTCTGCTTCGGCTTGGTCGGCTTGCAAGCGCGATCCAATGTTGGCGCCAACGTCGACGTCTGCAATATCAATTGAAAGAATTTCGTATGCGGTTCCGGCGTCGAGTGCGCGGGCAAGGACCGCCTTGCTGATTTTGTCCGGGTTGGCCAGCACTTCGGCGTGGGTTGTTGAAGAACCGATGGCACTGACAATGCCCTCACCGACACGGGCAATGATGGTCTCTTCGGTCGCACCACCGACGAGTTGGGCGATGTTCGTTCGCACCGTAACGCGGGCGCGGGCACGCAACTGAATGCCATCCATCGCGACTGCGTCGATCGTCGTTTTCCCAGAAGACGGATTGGGGCAATCGATGACCTTTGGATTCACGCTGGTATGAACGGCGTCGAGAATGTCACGGCCGGCAAGGTCGATCGCGGTGCAGGTGCGCCAGTCCAACTCGATCTTGGCGCGGTCGGCTGCGATCATGGCCTTGCACACATTGGGGACGCGTCCCCCGGCCAGATAATGGCTTTCAAGTTGATCGGTGGATACCGCTTCCAAACCGGCTTTCACCATCGTGATCTTGTTGTTGACGATCGTCGCCGGATTAACCTTTCGGAATCGCATCGTCACCAAGTCGAGCAGACCGACGCGGGCGCGGGTTAGCTGCGCTTGAATCCACAGGCTCAATACATTGAGGATAAAGAAGAAAAACACCAGCAGGACGAGGATCACGAAACCGCCGATGACCCAATACCCCGCGCTGGCCAATAGAGTCGATGCTGTATTCATGCCTAGAATCATATTTGATCCTTTCGATTTGCTTCGATTCAAGCTTGGTTAAGCCGACTGTGTATCGTCCAGCCGAACTTCAAGCGTATTCATTTGAAGACCGACACCACTGACAGTTTGCCCGACATCGATCATTCCTGATTGGGAAACGCATTGTATGCGCCGTCCGTTAAACTCACAAACGCCGATGGGGCGCAGCGGTGTAATGACGCGGCCCTTGGCTCCGACAAACTGTTCGCCTTCGCACTGACTAAACGCCGTTCCTGTTTCTCCGGGCGTTGGATTTGGCGGCGCGAATTGATCACCCATCGGAAGATAGGCTACATATTTGATTCCCAAGAGCAGCGCTGCTGGTACGAATACCATGCAACCGATCGCTGCGAATGCTCCGAGTGTTCGGTTGTGGCCAAACGTTTCAAACACCGCCAATCCAAAACAAACGAGCGATGCAATCGTCAGCAGACCGTGCGACGGCAATACCAATTCAGCCGCGATCAGAATGATGCCGGCCAAGTAGAGCAACAAGATGACACCAACTGAATCCATCGCTTGCTCGCTACGACGTTTGCGTGGGTCGGACTACGACGCGATTGCCTTGACGCTCGCATACTTCCACTTCTGTACCGGGATCGATAAACATGCCTTGGGTGACCACATCAACCAGCATGTTGCCAAACCGCACCTTGCCGGCTGGACGGAGTGTTGACTCGACCAATCCGACGTCTCCAACCCGTGCATAACCGTCATACGGGTCGGCGATGCCAACTTCAGCGGGTGATGGATTCAGCGGCATCGCCCCTTGTAGCCAGGGGATGCGAGGCAGCAGGCGGCTGATCATGATCATGCCGAGAATCGACGCCCCGAGCGCCGAACCCAGCGTGGTTACGCCGATTTTCAAACCTTGCAAGCCCGGTTCAAACTGCGGCCAATAGATGGGAAGCGTGCGACCGGGTTCTTCGGGAATGAACGTGGCCAGCAAACCGACGACCACGCACAGCATTCCGCTGATGCCCGCGACCCCGAATCCTGGGATGACGAAGACTTCCATCGCGATTAGTCCGAAACCGATGAACACGATGACGATCTCCCACACGTTGGCCAAACCGGTCATGTAGGGCGCACCGACAAAAATCGCCAGGCAGATCAGCGACACCAAGCCAGCCAGCCCAACACCGGGGGTGTGGAATTCGACGTAGGCTCCCAGCAGCAGCAATGCCAGCAGGAAGATGCGAACCGGCATGGACGTCAGCCAACTGGTGAAGCGTTCCGACCAATTCGACGTGAGCAGTGTGAGTGCTTCGTCGACGTTGTAGCGGATCTTCAGGTCGGTAGGGCTCGAACAGATCGCCTCGCAGAAACCGAAGGCGGCCGCTTTGCTTTGACGCATGGTCAACAGTTCGGTCGCCGGTACGACCGGTTGGGTGATTTTGATATCTTTGCCGGTCACGATGTCTGAATACGAGGTGACGAGTTTCCACTCGTATTCGCCATTGCCACCGTCGGATTTGGCGAACGAGGCCTCTTTGGATTTTCCGCCGACGAGTCTGACCTTGTCTTCTTCATTGACGAATTTGCGTTCGCCCGTCTCAATGTTTTCGATCCAATAGACGACGCGTTCTTTGACGACCATTGATTCACAAAGCAAGAGGTCGTAGTCACGGCGGTTGGCCGAGTCGCGGAATTCTTCGATGACTGGGCTTTCGGCTTTGGCGCGAAGTTCTTCGGGCACTTCCGATGGTCCGGTCGGTCCGCCCAAAATCACGCCGCAGTCGCCAATGGTAGAGGCTGTGCTCATGACGATTTCATCGCACGCGATCGAAATCATCGATCCGGCTGAGTATGCCTCGGTATGGACCCATGCAACCGTTTTGATTTCCGTCAGTGATTTGATCAGGTCGCAGATGTCGAGAGCGCTGTGTACCGCGCCGCCGGGTGTGTCCAGTTCAAACACGATGAGTTTGGCGTTGGCTTTCTTAGCCGTTTCGATGCGCCGCTCGAGGCTTTCAAACATGATGTCGTTGATCTCGCCGCGAATGGGAATGATGAACCCGTTCTTGAAGCGTTCGGTCGTGGCCGTGGATTTGACGGCATTCTCTTTTTCAAGCAGACCAGCCGACGTTTCATCGGTCGGAGTGTCCGTGGACGATTCCGCGAGGGCAACACCGGCGCAAAGCCCAACGACCAATGCTAACCCAGCCGGGCGTGTGATTCTCAAGATCGTGTAACGGTTCATGATCGTCCTCATTGGTAGGGTTTGGGCAGGCCTTGGTGATCTGGATATTTTCCCGGATACGCTCATTGGGGCCCCAAACATCCTCCGGCGACGTCGCTGAAATGTCGAACTCCGGGGCGAGCCTTTAGCCCAACTCAATTCTAAGACGCGCCGGAAGGGGCGGCAAGTTGAAAGAACCTGTCAGATTATAGTCGAGCGGCTCAAACTCACTGAAATCATCACGTTTGGGCCAATTCACCGGTCGCTCACAATTCGTTACAATAAAGCCCATCGCCAAACGGTGCGAGCCAGACGGTGCGAGTAAGTAGTCGATCGTTTGGAAGTTGGTTTGAGCTTTCCACCCCTAAGGAGTGATTCGCAATGTCCGTTTCCAAACTGACCGCCGGGTTGATCATGGCGCTTGTTCTGTTGATCTCCGCCGACCTGCGTGGCGACGACGCCGAAATCGCACGCTTTGAAAAGCGGCTGAAACTCTCAAAGCTTTCGGATCGGATGATCTGCGGGGGGGCTCCGACCCGGTCGGATCTTGCATTTCTAGCCCGGACGCGCGGCGTCACCCGGGTGATATGTCTGCGTGAATCGTCGGCTGAAGTTGACCAGGAATCCGCCGACGCGAAGGACCTGGGTGTTGCGTTTGACCATAAGCCGCTGGCCATCGGACTCGACGGTCCGCTTGAAAGTGCCCGCATCGATCGAGGTGTGGCGCGGAGCATCATCGAAGAGATTCGAGCCACCACGGATGGCACGGTGTATGTCCATTGTCAGTCGGGGCGCGACCGCGCCGGCTTCATGCGATTTTCCCATCGGGTGATGATTGACGGGTGGAGTTTTGCCGATGCCCTCAAAGAAGCGGTGGAGGGTGGTTTTTCTCCGTCGAAATTGCCGGGGTTCTATAAAGACATGAAGCTGTTGATGTCGGAGTTGGACGAGCTACCAAAAGTTGTGTCGATGCCCATCACCGATAAGGACTTGAACGCAAACGAGATGACGGCTTCGATTGGGGCGCAGACGTTGAACGTCAAGATCAAGGGGGAAGGGCCACCGCTCTATGCTTTGCATGGAGGACCTGGTGAGTCGCACAAGCTCTTTCGCCCGTACCTCGACGAGTTTTCAAAGACGCACAAGCTGGTTTACTACGATCATGTTGGTTGTGGCGGATCAAGCAAACCGCAATTTCCCGAAGCCTACACGTTGGAGAGGCAAGTCGACGAACTGGAAGCCCTGCGAAAGGTGGCTGAGCATGAGAAGATTTCGCTCATCGCCCAATCGAGCGGTTGCTTGCTCGCCATCAAGTATGCCCTCGCGTTTCCTGATCGCGTTGACAAAATGGTCTTGGTATCGGGTTGGGCGAGCGGTGAGGAGTTTCGGGAATACATTCCTCTATTGACTGCGGTCATGGCAGAAGCCGACCGCGAGAAATTCGACTGGCTGATCGGCGAATTGCAAAAAGCAATGCGCCGCCCCAACGATAAGGAGTTGGTTGCCCTCGTTGTGCTTCAGTTGCCGAGCATTTTCTTTGGCGAAGTGGACAACGCCTTTCGCAAAGACTGGGTTCGCCACCTTGAAATCAGTGCGTACGTCAACGCGGTGATGGAAAAAGAGGTTTTCCGCGACGTGGACGTAAGGCCCGATCTTGGAAAGATCGCCAACGTGCCGACGTTGGTGATCGCGGGCCAATTCGACTTGGTGACACCGCCCGGCGTCGTCGAGACCATCGCCAAGGGAATCCCCGGTGCGAAATTCGAAGTCTTCAAGAAGAGCGGGCACTTCCCATACGTCGAAGAAAATCGCAAGTTCATCGAAACGGTCATGCGTTTCTTATCCGGGACAAACGCACCGTCAAAGTGATTTTAGAGCTGGCGTGATTTAGGAGTTGGCGTGTTCGGTGGTGTCGTCTCGGGCGGCTTGTTGGGCCGAATCAGCGTGGCCCGAACGGTTGTCTTCATTCCTGCTGCTTTGTGCCAACGTCTCGACGCGCTTGCGAATCGATTGAAAGTCCGACGCCATCCGACTCTGCGGAAAAAGTTCTGCGATGCGTTGGCCGGTTTGCAATGCCGTCGCGTACTCGTGCTCCTTCAACTGCGCGGCGAATTCGATTCGCAACGTCTCGGCCGTCTGATGTTCAACGTCGCCCAGTGCTTGCTCGAATTGCGAAGCACGACCGGTGTCAACCGATTCCTTAACGACGGGCCAGAGTTGGCGACAGGTTTCCAGATCGCGAAACGATAAGGCGTGTTGGAATTGGAAGAGTTCATTTTCGTGTTGTGACTCGACCAAATCGTCAACCGGTAGTGGCTGCGATTGGACCGGGGCGATTCCCGAAGCGCCGGCATCGAATTCCAATTCCAATTCATCGATGCGCTGCTTTAAGCGCTCCAGTCGAAACGCGTTCGACGCCACCTTGCGGATCATGCGAAACAGCAACCAGCACAGGGCGATCAATCCGGCTCCGGAGATCGTCGCCACGAAACCAACGAACGCGGTGCCGAAGTCGGCGACGAGACACTTCGCAATCACGAAACCACCCCCGGCCAATATCAGAAGGCAGCCATAGATCCAGAGGATCGTTTCGCCGATGCGCAGCTTGTCCTCCAACGCATCGTCTACAAAGTCGTACCGCTTGCTCATTGCGCTGCCTTGGGTGGTCGCGGGTGGCGGCATGAAACTCTCCATGCCAGCCAATTGCCCCATACTAACGATTCGCCATCCTAAAGCTTTTTGGGGTGTTGGCTCAATGGGGGCGGCGATTTTCGTGCAGAATATCAGGCGATTTTCAGTCAAATGGACTGATCGGATGGCGGAATGGTGACTTCGATCCAGACGCAGTCGGTTTTGGTTTGCAGCCGACATTGATTCGCGCCGGCAGGGATGAGCACGGTGTCGCCCTTGCCAACGTCCAGTCGCGATTGGTCGTTGTCCCATGTCACGATCGCCCGACCTTCCAGCACCATCCACACCACCAGTTGCTCGTACGGAATGTCTTGATCGAGTCCTTCGACCATGCGGACGCGCTCGATCATGAACGACTCGCAGTTCACCAACCGCGTGATCGTCGTCCACACGCTGGCGACGTGGGAGCGGTCTTCGCCATGGATGGTTTGATCGCCGAAGTTGATGCACTGCATCGCACGGTCGATGTGCAGCTCGCGCGGTTGGCCGGTGGCTGCATCGACGCGGTCCCAATCGTACACGCGATAGGTGGTGTCCGATGGCGTTTGCACTTCAGCCACTAACACACCGCCGCCCAGCGCATGAACCGTTCCGCTCGGCAGGTAGTAGGCATCGCCGGCTCGGACCGGTATTCGTTGCATCAGTTTCTCGACACCGCCGTCCGATAACGCGGCTGCGAACTGTTCGGGCGTGACGCCTTCGACCAATCCGCGATAGATGCACCCGTCCGGTTCGGCTTCGATGACAACCCACGCTTCATTCTTGATGCGCACCGTGCCGCCAAGTTCGGCTGCGAGCTTGGCATTCGGATGAACCTGCACGCTGAGATGTTCGCGGGCATCGAGGTATTTGATCAAGAGTGGGAAGCGCCCTTCAAACAGCGAGATGCCGCCGAGCAGGTCGTTGCCCCATTCGGTAACCAATTCGCTGAGGGTGCGACCTTGCATAGATCCCGACGCCACCACGGATTGATCGTTTTCGAGGTCGGCCAATTCCCACGACTCGCCGATGTTCACGCCTGCGGGAAGCGTCTTGTCGAATCGCGTCTGGATTTTGCGCCCACCCCAGATTCTGGGTTTGAAGATCGGTTTGAATATCAAAGGATGCGGCTTCATGGTGTTGGGCATTGTAGCGAGACAATGAATATGGACTACCCGCAAGACTCGGCTGATCTGATCAAGGCGGTGCGATTGTTGGCGTTTTTTTAGTGGTTCGGTAGACTCTCGCGCCGAGGAGAATTGAATGATGACCGAAAACGAAACGCCAGCCAACGAGTCGGCTTCCAGCAAGCCAGCGGCAAACGAAACGAAGGCCGATGAATCCGGGCTGATCAATATCGACGACTTCTTCAAGGTTAGTTTGAAGGTCGCCCATGTGACCGAAGCGTACGATCATCCCAATGCCGACAAGCTGATCGTGCTCAAGGTTGATCTGGGGACCGAACAGCGCCAAATCTGCGCCGGGTTGCGCGGACACTACGAAGCCGCCACATTGGTTGGCAAGAATGTTGTGGTCGTCGCCAACCTATCCCCGCGTAAAATGCGCGGTGAGGTCAGCCAGGGCATGTTGTTGGCCGCCTCGTCAGAAGATCGATCCCAGGTGATTCTCGTGACCACCGATCAAAGCATCGCGCCAGGCAGTTCCGTCGGTTGAGTTTTTGATCAATCACGATCTGGCACCAATCGCTTGCACAATCTGCGCGCCCGGGAATCTGCCCCGTTGACCACCATCAAGCCGACCTGTAAGCTGGGCAAGATCGCGAATCTGGGGGCTTGGCCCCGTGGCGGGTCTTCCGTTTGTGCGGGCAGAATGAATTGGACTGTATCGCTTGTCGGTGTTCGAGAGTTGTTCGTCGGTGTTCGAGATGAATTTGACTGACGCGAAATCCAAATCCAAAGAAGTCATCCTGTGCGTCGACATCGAAGCCGACGAGTTGCCCCCTTCCATTCATACGTTGATGTCCGACCACGCGTTTGAGTTGGTCCATTGCGCGTCGGTTTATGAAGCCCTCGCCCGAATCAAGACCGTCAATCCGGTGATTGCGCTGGTTCGGGTGGATTGGCTGACCACGCCGGAATTCGAATTCTTCTCGATTTGCACACGGTCGTACCCCGAGCTTTGCATTTTTGTGGTGGGTGAAGATCGATCGGCGGCCAAGGTAGACCGGGCGATTCAAGCCGGTGCATCCGCTCAACTTTCGGCTGAAGCGGTCGCGGGAATGTTGGCCGAGCAGAGCGGCGAATTTTCGCTGGAAGTGTCGGAAGACGCGATGATTGACAAATGGAGCGCCGCATCGACATCGCAATCAGAAGGCGATGGGCCGCAGAATAATTCGGACACATTTGCCTCTCCCGATAATGAATTCGATGCTGTATCGGAGGCACCCGTTTCAGGGTTGTCGGCGGAAGCTGATCGGGAATCGGACGTTACGGATGCCGCAGAGCCGAAAGTACAATCGGCGATTGACCCCGGCGAATCGGGGGGCATAGAAATAGGTGGGGTAGGGGTACCACCGACATCCATCTCAGGCCATCCGCCAGAGGATTCGACCGCCAATGGTGAAGAACCGTTGGCTGACCGGGACGTAGAAGACGCTTCCGAAGGATTCGAAGAAGCACAGGGATCCGACGATGCAAATGACGACGAGTGCCGACCCGTGATTGTGCCTTGGTCGGGTGCGAGTCGCAATGTGAGCCGAGTGCCACCGACGAGATCGAAGCCGATTCCGGCTGCACCGGTTGAAGAAGCTGAAAGCATCCCAGGTGAGAGTGCGATTGGCGAGAGTGAGATGGACGATCCGCCCCTTCTTTCGCCGGAAGAGTTGAGTTTGCTGCTCGGCGAATAACGAACGTGTTTTGAAACGGTCTGATCCAAGAGATCAGCTAAAACCGAAAGCAGGATTCATTGATTTCATCGACGCCCAACATTTTGGAACGCGACCGCTTGCTGCTCATTGAAACAACCGATGAGTTGTCGGGCGTTCTTCAAGAGCGCTACCAGAATTGCACCGTCGTGAAGACGGCGAGTTTTTTGGAAGGCATCGATGAGCTAGCCCATCAAAGTGTCCGGGCGGTTCTTGTTCATGTGACCGATGACGATCCGCAACTTTTGCCGGCACTGCGTGGTTTGCGCGAAGCGGCTGGCGAACATTCCAAGGTGATTTTGTGTTGCGCCGTCGAATTGGAACCGCACGTGAAGTCGGTCGCATCTTCGGGGGCGGACGATTACCTCTTGCTTCCGATGGATCATGCAGAGTTTGACGCGGCATTGGGTTTTGTGTCGCAGCCGGATCTATCGCGCGAATACGACAAATCGGCGACGGCATCGATGGATGAACTGGCGGCGCTGAGTGACTTGTTGGCGCAGCTTGGGCGCGACGATTTTTCGACATTGACGCGGTTGGCTGACCTCGTACGTCTGGCGATGGAGAGTGAATCGGTCACCATCGTGGCTGACGGATCGACGGCATCGAGCGGCGGTACGGTCTCGGAACCGGTCATGGTCGAACGAATCAAACGCGGAACCCAGACAATCGGGCAGATCAGCGTGGGGCCACGCTCGTTGCCCTATCGATCGGCTGACATTGATAAACTTGCGCACTACGGTCGTCTCGCTTCGCACTTGCTGGATGCAGCCGCCAGTCACCGTTCTTGGCGCAAAGAGGCGTTGACCGACGAGTTGAGCGGATTGCACAATCGACGATATGCCATGCGATTGCTCACCGATCTTCTGACGCGGGCGCGACGCGATCGCTTTCGCGTGACGGTGCTGCTTTTTGATATTGACAATTTCAAAAGTTATAACGACGCATATGGCCATGCGGCTGGTGATGAGATCATCCGCTGCATCGGACAGATGTTTCAATCACACTGCCGCGATCACGATATCGTGACGCGATACGGTGGCGACGAATTCTGCGTAATCTTTTGGGATGCGGATCAGCCGCGTGTGGCTGGCAGTACCCATCCACTCGATGCGCTCAGTGTGTTGGAGCGATTCAAGAAAGACCTTCTCGGTTGGCAGTGTGAGTCGCTCGTCGATCACGCGCCAGGTTCGATTACGATCAGCGGTGGACTCGCGAGTTTTCCGTGGGATGCGTCGACGGCTGAGGAACTTGTCGCCCAAGCCGACGAAGCGTTGCTACGTGCCAAGAATGCCGGCAAGAATCGCGTGCTCGTGTTCGGCGAACACACCGACGCACCATCTAACTCCTAAACTGGCCAATTCGTAGTCTGGCGAACTCCTATTCACGTCTTTCCAAATCTTCCCAGCATCTCAATGAACGCCCAAACCAATCGTGATTGATAACGGTTGTTGTACCCGATCATGCGAGTCGTACGCTGCGATTTTGGTGATGCCGGCGATCTGTACACGCAGTGCTGAAAGGCTAACGCTTGGTGATATGGTCGGGGTATTTGCGGGCGTATTCGGCGATGTTGTCGGCATATTGCTGCATGACATTTTCGAGCAGTTCGGGTGATTCGTCGCCCGAGTCGGGATCAGTGAGCGGGCCCAAGAATTCGAGTCGGTACTTGAACCCGGGCGAACTGAGCGTGAATGCTTGCAGCACAGTGGCTTTGCAACGGATTGCGATGAGTAGTGGTCCCAATAGAAACTCGAGTTCATGACCGAAGAGTTTCACCGGGATGGTGCGCATTTTTTTGTCGGGAATTTTCGATACGTCGGATGAGCTACCCAGAATGAAGTTGTTTTTGAACAATCGGTAGATCGGTCGCGGGAAGTGTCCAGTGTAAAGCATGGTGATCGGCGGATGTTCTGGATACTTATCCGCCCATTTGCTTTGCATGTACCGTCGAATGTGGCCCTCTTTGGGGCTACGAACTCCCGAGACCCGATACCCCATAAACGACATGAGCATTCCGATGACGTGCCCTGATCCTATGTGCGACGTCATCGCGAACACGCCCTTTCCACGGTCCAGCGCCGCTTCGAGAACGTCGCGATTGACGATTTCAAAACACTCGGCCAACTTCTTTTCGGGGAGCAGGTCGAAGATTAAGTAGAACACCTTGTCGCAGCGGGTACGCATGAAACTCTCGCACACCCATTTGCGGCGAATGC
>BQJS01000135.1 GCA_021604825.1 Phycisphaerae bacterium
TCAATATTAACACCCAGGTGGGCCATCGCTTCATTACTCCGAATCAAACGTCGTACTTAAACGGTCGTTGCACCATCAACATTCAGGAACGCCGCGAGCCGCCCATTCTTTCAACGCTCTCGCCGTGATGCAACCTCGTCCGAAAAGCGTTTATCCACGGGCAATCGCGAACCGACAGCCGTATCGTGACAGCCAAGTCTACCCAGTCATCAATCGGATGCAATTGAGACACGCGGAGGACACACATTATCAGTGACGTTGCTTGGAATTCGTGGTCGACATGTGAACCGCATGATTGAACCGCGTCGATCAGATCGCTACCCTAGTCACAGTGGTGGTTGATTGTGTGTCCGGGTAAACAAAATCCATTCATCTCGCCAGCGTATCGCGCTGCATTGCAACCGCGAGCGTGCGCGCCACATGGCGCTGACCAATCATTAAACACCCGCAACGATTTGATCTTGAAGACGAGTGCATTGTTCACTCGTTTTTTGTTTCAGCATGTTCTCATTAACACCAGGGCGTCCCATCGAACCGCCCTGCAAGAATCGGAGGCTTTAAGTCTATGAAATCCCATCAGCACGTCCTCACCTTTGCCATTGCAATGTTCGCAGCGTCAACAGTGATGGCCCAAACCAAACCGGCTGATCCCGGTAGCGCGCTTTTCAAGACGCAGTTGTCGCGTATCAAAGCAGGTTTTACCAATCGTCCCACTGCCGAATTGATTTCGGTCGGGCCACTCGATCGCGTCGATGTAACCTACGCTGATCTGGACGACATCAATCTTTTGGTTGCCGAAGACGAAATCCGCGAGCGTGAAGGCTTGCCACCTCGGTATGCAGTTCCCCAACCAACACTCGTCGCGCCCGACACGCACGGCACCTGGGAACAAATCGATGCGAACACGCGCCTTTGGCGTTTGCGCATCGAATCGCCCAAAGCCGCGTCGATCAACCTGGGCTTCACGCGCTATGCACTGCCCGAAAGCGCCCGGTTGTCGATTTATTCTGCCGACTTCAAGCACGTCATTCGACCGTTCACATCTAACGACAATCAACCGCATGGCGAACTTTGGACGCCGGTGGTGTTATCCGACTCGATCGTCGTCGAACTGACTGTGGACACCAAAGATATCGAAAACGTCGATCTCGAATTGGGTTCGATCAACCCAGGCTATCGCGGATTCGGTGCGGACAATGTTCCCGAAGTGGCCGTCTCTCGTAGCGGTTCGTGTAACGTCGATGTCGTCTGCTCCGAAGGTGACGATTGGCCACTCGAAATTGCTTCAGTTGCAGTTATTTCAACAGGCGGAAGCACGTTTTGCACAGGTTTCATGGTCAACAATACCGCCGGTGACCTGACGCCATTTTTCATGACCGCTGACCACTGTGGAATCGGAGCGGGTAATGCCGCTTCACTGGTGGCCATTTGGAACTACGAGAACTCCACCTGTCGCCCCCCCGGAAGCGGTGCGAGTGGTGGCCCCGGAGATGGTGTCCAGACGGATTTCAACACCGGATCAACGTTCCTCGCAGGCGGATCAACCAACGACTTCACGCTGGTCCAACTCAACAGCGACCCGGACCCCACATGGGAAGTTGGCTTTGCCGGCTGGGATAATTCAGGCGTGGACGCTACGCAGGCCATCGCGATCCACCATCCTGACACCGATGAAAAGCGCATCAGCTTTGAATTCCAACCGACAACCGTCACGACTTACCTCGAAGAACCCGTGCCGGGCAATGGCTCGCACGTTCGCGTTGAAGATTGGGACATTGGTACCACCGAACCGGGTTCATCTGGTTCACCGTTGTTCGACCAAGACCACCGCGTCATCGGTCAATTGCACGGCGGTTTCGCATCATGCACGAGTCAAACATCGGACTGGTATGGCCGCTTCAGCGAATCGTGGAACGTAGGCCTCAGCACACACCTCGACCCCGGCAACACCGGTGCGACGACGGTTGACTCCATCAGCGGCGCCGGTCTGTCGGTTGCTCCAAGCGGTAGCGTGCTTCACATCGGGCTTGCGGGTGGACCATTCACGAATCCGAGCGTCGTCTACACGCTCTCAAACCCAAGCCCCGATCCGGTTGATTACTCCGTATCGTTGACGTCGTCGTTTGGCGTGTTGCTCGACGGACAGACGTCACCATTAACCGGTACGCTGGCAGCCAGTGGTGGCACGACGAATGTCACCGTCACGCTTGGCGCGGCGATCGATGCTTTGGCTGCCGGTGTCTACATCGAAGACATTATCTTTGAAGACGTCACCAACGTCCGCAGCACCATCGTGACCCACACCGTGGAAATCGGTCAAACGTTGGTGTCGGTCACGCCCGAAACAGACCTCGAAACCGGCGGACCGCTCAATGGACCGTTCACCGGTACGATCGATTACACCGTCACCAGCGAGCGCCCCTCACCCGTCGATGTTGAAGTCAGCGCCGACGTACCGTGGATTTCGCTCAACGGCAGTGCTGGACCGGTGACCTTAAACCTCAGCGGAACCGGTGATTTCGACACCATGACCGTGGGTATTTCGGCGGCGGCCAACAGCCTTACCGCTGGCATCTACAACGGAACGGTTACCTTTACGAACCTTGCAGGCGGTGGTGGAAGCACAACCCGCGACGTCATGCTCGAGGTTGGCCGCGTGGTCTACAGTGCGACCGATGTCCCGCAAGCGATCAACGACGACAGTTCATTCACCAGTACGATCACCGTTCCCGATGACTTCTGCATCGGTGATGTGAACGTCGATCTCGACATCACCCACACCTATATTGGCGATCTGATTGTTGAATTGTCATCGCCCGGTGGCGTGGTGGTTCGACTGCACAACCGATCGGGCGGAACGTCCGAAGACATCGTCACGACCTACGACGAACAGGGTGGCACGCTCCCGGACGGACCAGGAGCACTCGGTGATTTCAACCTCACCAACGGCACTGGCGACTGGACGCTGACCGTTAGCGACAATGCCGGCGGCGACACTGGATCGCTCAATGCCTGGTCACTACGCATCGTGCCGATCGAAGGCTCGTGTCCGGTTCCGCAGGTCATACACACGTTTGATCTGAGCAGTGATCCGGGTTGGTCGATGGATTCCGGCTGGGGCTTTGGCCAACCAACCGGCAACGGTGGCAGCTCAGGATCAGCCGATCCGACGAGCGGTTTCACCGGGACCAACGTGTACGGTTACAACCTCAACGGCGACTACCCCAACGACATGCCACTGACCCAGTACCTCACAACGACGGCCATCGACATGACCGGTGTGACGAATTCGCGGGTCAGCTTCCGTCGCTGGTTGGGTGTGGAGTCGGCGACCTATGACCACGCCAACATCCAAGTGTCCAACGACAACAGCATCTGGACGACGGTATGGAACCATGCAGGCAGTGCCAACAACGACGGCTCGTGGCAGTTGGCTAGCTACGATATTTCGGCGGTCGCTGACAACGAGTCCACCGTATACCTGCGTTGGGGCATGGGCACGACCGACGGTTCGGTAACCTACTGCGGTTGGAACATCGACGACGTCGAGATGCAAGGCATTCTGCCAAGCAACCCAGGCGACTATGACAACGACGGCGACGTCGATGATGCCGACTACTTCGAGTTCGGTAAATGCTTCACTGGCCCGGACAACGGACCGGTCGGATCGGAATGCAGCATCTTCAAGTTCGATCCAGACAGCGACATCGACCTGGAAGACTTCGCCGGATTCGTCCAAGTGTTCACCGGCTCGTAGTAGAGTAGTTATTTCAAATTGCAGCAAACCCAGGCGGGGGTCTCATTCGTGAGGCCCCCGCTTTTTTCGTGCGCGCTACCAACGCGCACCCTATAGCTCAAAACGAGCTTGTCCAGCCCATGATTATTCTTGGCGCGGCCCCATTTTCACGCTACTATTTCTGCGGCGAATACCCTGTTCGCCATTTTACAGGCCGGTGCTCGCGTTGATGGCCTTCTAATATCGAGCGCACATATACCCATGCCAAATTCAAAGCTCCGGCGGCAAATCGCCCGTCTTGCTGCACAGTTGATGTACGATCGCAGCGAATCCGAGTACTACACCGCCAAGCGCAAAGCCGCATCTCGACTGGGCCTCAACTTCAGATACAACCCGCAAGAGTTGCCCGCCAATCGCGAAATTCGGGAAGAAGTGCAGGCGTTGGCCCGCATGTATGAAGGAGACCAACGAAACGATGACCTCCTGGAGATGCGCTTAACCGGCCTGCGAATCATGCGGTTGTTGAAATCCTTCGAGCCGCGGATGATCGGCAGCGTCTTGACTGGGCACGTCCGAAAAGGGTCCGACATCGACATTCACTTGTTCACCGATTCGGTGTCAGCCGTCGGCGAAACGCTGGACCGATTCGGATTCGAACACGTCGTCGAACGAAAACGCATCATCAAGCAAGCCGAGGAACGCATCTTCACGCACATTCACCTGCATGACCGATTCGACATCGAACTCACCGTATACCCGCGCGACAAAGTCGGGTATCGATTCAAGAGTTCCATCACAGGAAAATCAATTGAGCGCGCATCAATTCCTGTACTCATCGCGATGATTCGAGAAAAACATCCGCAAGTCGATGTTCCAGACGATGAACCGGAAGCAATCGATCGATACCTGCTTTGGTCCGCCCTTCTTAAACCACTTGAAGATGTCAAGCAGAATCCTCAGTGGCATCCAGAGGGCGACGCGCTGTACCACTCGCTTCAAGCATTTGAAATCGCCCGCAACGATTGCGGATATGACGCGGAACTAATCACCGCCGCATTATTGCATGATGTGGGCAAGGCAATTGATCGCCATGATCACGTAGCCACCGGTTTGGATGCACTTGACGGCACGCTGACCGAACGCGAGTCGTTTCTCATTGCTCATCACATGGACGCGCAAGCCTACATCCAGCAAACACTCGGGCACAGAGCGAAGTGTCGATTGGCCGCTTCGCCATGGTTCGATGACCTAATGACGCTAAGAGACATCGACAACCGCGCCAGAAGACGCGGCGCGGAAGTATGTACAATCGATGAAGCCATCGAATACCTTCGCAACCTCAATTCAAGCGAAGATTGGGATTGTTAAAGACGATGTCGAGTCGATGACCGGATATTTTGACCGCATTCAAACTTAGCGAGCAAGGGAATACGAATTCAAAGTATTCAACAGAACATCGGCGGCATTCTTGACCGCGCCGGTTTTGATCAATGGCGAGATGGTTTGGGCGATGTCTTTGCGCATCTCAACGCGAAGTTTGTCGTCTGATAGTAGTTCGATCGCCTTTTCGGCGATGGGTTTGGTTGACCTGTAGTATGGCATGAACTCGGGGACCATTTCTCTGCCGGCGATGATGTTGATCAGGGCTAGCTGCTTGGTGCTGATCAGCCAGCGGGCGACGAGGTGGTATCCCAGTCTGCTTCCGTTGTACATCACGATCATCGGCGTGTGGTAATACGCGGTTTCGAGCGTTGATGTTCCGCTGGCGACGAGGGCTAGGTCGGCGGCAGTCAGGATCTCGCCGTTCTCATTGTCGTGAAGACTGTACGACAGATCGCTTCCCGTGAGCATGCCTTCGATGATCGGACCGGTCCGGCCGTTGGCTACCGAAATACAGAAGTGCGCTTTGGGAAATCGTTCGGTGATGGCCTTTGCCACTTCCACTTGACCGGGAAACACTTCCTGCGTCACGTGAGCGCGCGAACCGGGCAGGATCGAAACGATCGGCTGTCCTTTTGCCTTAATGGCAGCCAGCTTCTCGTGGTCGAGCTTGCGATTCTCTAATACGTCGAACAGCGGATGGCCCACGTAGTCGGCGTCCAATCCGTAATCGCGAAAGAACTTCTCCTCGAACGGTAGGATGACGGCCATCTTGTCTACTCGGGCGCGGACGCGCTTAACCCGACGCTCTGCCCATGCCCACACTTGCGGCGCGATAAAATAGAACACCGGTACGCCGGCCGCCTTCGCGTGCTTGGCGACGGGCAGGTTCAACGTGGGCGAGTCGATGACGAGACAAAGATCGACGGGTTTCTCGTGCAGGCAACGTTTGCAGTTACGCAGCACCGACAGCGCTTTCGGGACGACTTTGATGATCCCGCCAGCCATCGCAGCATGGGCGGTCATGTCGTCGATCGCCTCGCAGCCCGCCTCCCGCATCATCGGCCCAGCCACCCCGATGAATCGGACACCTGGATCAGCGGATTGGACGGCTCGGATGAGGTTGGCACCGTGAAGATCGGCGCTCTGCTCAGCCGCACTGACAAAAATCAGCCGCTCGCCATTCGATGAAGACGATCCATCTTCCATAAGACTATCCATCACCGGACAAAACCGGATGCTTGACCTGTATATCCGTATCCCATTCGGCCCGCAGATTCCATTACAGCCCCGCAATCTAGTCATCGCCTCGTCATACCGCAATTGCAGGCCCCAAGGAGCGGCGTGGCGAAATGTAGGGTCCGCTGTGCGGACCGCCGCGAGACATCCGGACATTCACGTGCATTCTGGTCCGCACAACGGACCCTACATACCCAATTCGCCCTGAAAACGGCGATTCACGGGGCCCGCGGTAGGTCCACCCATCCTGAATCGGTGCTTTGGGCAGGCCCCTGCCGCCCTTGATTCAACTGTGAAACCTGATAATCTTCGCGGTTCTGTGCCCATCTGGGCAAATTGGTAGTCCCGATACTTTTCTTGCGGAGGATGTTCCTTGGCGTCGGCATTGGTAAACGAATTGGTTGAATGTGGAATACACTTCGGCCACCGTGCGAGCCGCTGGAATCCAAAGATGAATCCGTACATCTTTGGTAAGCGCAACCTTATTCACATTATCGATTTACGTGAAACTGTCAAAGGGTTGTTGCGGGCGAAGAAGTTCATCGCACAAGTGGTGTCCGAAGGTGGTGATGTGTTGTTTGTTGGTACAAAGAGGCAAGCCCGTGGTGCGGTCGAAGACCATTCCAAGACTTGCGGCATGCCTTATGTCACCGAGCGATGGCTCGGGGGTACGCTGACCAACTTCGGCACTGTGAGGTCTCGCTTGGGCCGGCTTGAAGAACTCGAAGCCGAAGAAGCAAGCGGTGCCCTTCAAGAATACAGTAAGAAGGCGATCGCGACCCGCACGCGCGAACGGAAGAAAATTTTCCGTAACCTCTGCGGTATTCGCGAAATGAGTCGGCTTCCCAAGGCACTGGTGATCATCGACGTCAGTCGCGAACACATCGCGGTGCGTGAAGCCCGAAAGCTCGGCATCCCCACGGTATGCTTAATCGATACCGATTCCGATCCGGACTTCGCAGACATTCCGATTCCCGGAAATGACGATGCGATCCGTTCGATCGACACCGTTTTGAAACACCTGGCCAGCGCAGTCGAATTGGGTAAGAAGTCCCGTCCGGCGAAGTCCGAATCCAAAGACGATTCCAAGGGACCCAAGCGTCGCTCGAAGCGAGTGACAGCCCGCGCTGAAGGTGACGAGAACGCCGAAGCCGATAAGGCTGCCGGTGCGGCTGGTCTTTCAGAGCAAAGTGCAGCTCCAACCCCGGAAGCCACGAGCTAGCATTTGTCGCGGAATCTGGAATCGAATAGTCGACCAAGCTCAATCGTCGCTGACGATGAGTGACAAACATTAGAAGCTTGGGGCCCAACGCCCTTCGTTTGTCGGTCTGGCACCAAAAAGCAGTGAACCGTCGGCAATCCGTAAATGCCGACTGAAGGAGAACAGTAGTCATGGCAGAACTAAGCGCCTCCCAGGTGATGGCCCTCCGCAAGAAGACCGGCCTACCCATGATGGAGTGCAAGCAAGCCCTTACCGCCAACGCCGGTGACGAGACTGCGGCGATCGAGTGGCTTAAGGAAAAGCACAAAGGCAAGATGGAAACCCGCTCGGACCGCGAAACCGGTGAAGGTCGAATCGGCGTGTATATCTCCGACGACGGAACCACCGGTGGCATCTGCGAGATGCGATGCGAAACCGCACCCGTTGGCAAGAACGAGATGTTTATTGATCTCGCCAATTCGCTAGCCGAATATGTCGCCAAGGGTTCAGAAGACACCCCAAGCGCCGAATCAGTCCACGCAGCCAACGAAGCCGCAATGACCGCCGTGTATGGGAAGCTGCGCGAAACGATGAACATCGGCTTGTGCCGCAAGCTCACCGGTGACGCATTGGCTGCTTATGTCCATCACGACGGCAAGAGTGCCGCGTTGATCTCGATGGCAGGTAAGCCGACCAATGACGAAGTTGGCAAACACACCGCGATGCACGCGACCTTTCACAAACCAGTCGCAGTCAATCGCGATGGCGTACCGGCCGAGAAGCTCAACGAAATTCGCGAAGCCGCCGTCGCCGACGCCAAAGCATCCGGCAAGCCCGAAGGCGTGATCGACAAAATCGCAGATGGCAAGGTCAACGCCTACTGCTCCGAGATCGTCATGCTCGAACAAGAGCACGCCCGCAGCGACGTCTATGGCAAGAAAAAAGTCAAAGACGTCCTCAAGGAACACGGTGTCACCGACGTGACCGACATGGTCCTCGTTGTTGTGGGAGCCTAATCATCAAGCCGTAAACCCCGGGAGCCGAGAGGCTCCTTTTTTTTGGCCGGACCGAATTCAACGCAGATCGAATCGGCGAATCATAACCGCGTTCGTTGAATCGAACTTGGAACCTGGATAAACCATGCCCGAACTGAAATACAAACGCATCGTGCTCAAGATCAGCGGCGAAGGGTTGCGTCGCGACAGTGGTTTTGGAATTGACGCTGACGAACTCAAACGCGTCGGTGCTGAAATCAAATCCGTCCACGACCTTGGTGGCGAGGTCGCCGTCGTGGTTGGAGGTGGCAACATCGTCCGCGGTTCGCAGATCGCCGTTCATGCCCAGATCGAGGAAGCCACCGGTCACTACATGGGCATGTTGGCCACCATCATCAACGCATTGGCCATCCAGGACACGCTGGAGTCGATCGGCGTCCCCACGCGGGTCCAGAGCGCCGTCAACGTAGACCGGGTGTGCGAGAAGTTCATCCGCCGACGGGCGATGCGTCATCTCGAGAAAGGCCGCGTCGTCATCTTCGCTGCCGGTACGGGCAACCCGTTTGTCACGACCGACACCGGTGCGGCGCTTCGGGCTTCTGAAATCAATGCGGACGCGGTCCTAAAAGCCACCAAGGTGGACGGTGTCTACGACAGCGATCCAGTCAAGAATCCAGAGGCCAAACTGTACAAGCATCTTTCGTACAACGAGGTGATCAATTCGCGATTGGAAGTGATGGATGTGTCGGCGATCGACTTGTGCCAACGCAACAACATCCCGATTATCGTCTTCAACCTGCGGACACCCAATGGCATGTGCGATGTTGTTCGCGGAAAATCGATTGGTACACTGGTCGACAAGAACGCCTGATCGCCAGTCGGATGCTTATTAGAAAACTGTCGCCAGCTTTGTGATAGAAAGACATTGGATATGAGCCAATACGAAAAAACCTGCAACGATCAGATGACCAAGGTCATCGAATACCTTAAAGACGAGTTGCGCGGGGTGCGCACCGGTCGGGCGACGCCTGGCTTGGTTGAGCACGTGCGCATTGAAGTCGCGTCATACGGCAGCACGATGGAGCTGCGCGAGCTGGCCAGCATCACCGCACCGGAACCCGCGACGCTGGTGGTCAAACCATTCGACCCAACCACCATCAAGGACATCGAAAAAGGCATTCAAACATCAAACCTGGGCATCACGCCGTCATCGGATGGCAAGATGATTCGCCTGCCAATTCCGCCGCTGTCCGGTGAACGCCGCAAGCAGCTGACGGGCCAGGTTAAGAGCATGGGCGAAGAGCAGAAAATCGCCCTGCGAAACGTTCGCCGCGACGTGATCAAGAAGGTCGACGCCGACAAGAAGGCATCAACCATCACCGAAGACGATGCCGACAGCGCCAAAGATGCTGTCCAAAAAATCATCAAGAAAAATGAGCAGGAAATCGACAACCTGATCGCAGCCAAGAACAAAGAGATCGACGAAATCTAAGTCAGTATCGATTTTTGAACGTGAACAGGTGCACGGGTGCCCCGCCCTTCAGGGTGGGGGACCGACAGAAAAGAAGGACGATTCACCAACAAGCGCGTGTGGCGGAATTGGCAGACGCGCAGGATTTAGGATCCTGTGGGGTAACCCGTCCCGGTTCGACTCCGGGCTCGCGCAGTTGTTTGAAATTCAAACCGCTCCGAATCAGCGACGCTGTTTCGGGCCGAACCCGAAGCGAAAACGAGCCGATCAGTAAGGAATCGCCCCACAAACGCTGCCCCACCAGATCGCCCTAAGTTCAAGCGCAACGATGTGCCTAAACCGTCATTCCCGCGCACGCGGGAATCCAGGAGAATACGGCAATTTCTTCGAAAGCTTGATCACGCAATCACTCAGCCACATGCTCCTGGCCCAACACCACCAGAACGCACGCCCCGTCATCGATAACATTGATGCCCGCTGATCTCGCTTGGGCGCTGGCCTCGTCATTCACCGCACCGGGTTGAACCCAAATATGCTTCACGCCCGCTTCGATCGCCTGCTGGATAACCTGCCCAGTAACTGACGGAGGCGTGACGACGGAAAGCGATTCTGGGACGTTGGGCAGATCTGCAATGGATGCAAATGCATCAGCCCCTTCGATCGTTCCTCCTTTGGGATTGATCGGCATAACGTCTCGACCGCTGGCAACCAGCCGCCGAAAGATGATGTTGCCATACTTGTCGCGATCGTTGGATGCGCCGGCAACGGCGAATGATTCCCCATCCAAGAAAGCCCGGTGCAAATCATCCATCATTGATACTCCCATCGAGACGTCAGGAAAATCTATCCTTTATGAACGCGACCACGGACTCATCTAATCCGCTGCGATGCAATACAGATGTTGGCGGCCCCGAATGTATATCTCGTTGCCCGCGATGGCTGGCGACGTATCAAACTGGTCGTCAAGCTCATTGCTGGCTAACACTTGGTATTCAGGACCGCGTTTCAGGACGTTGGTAACACCGCCGCGCCCCACGATGTAAACATTCCCGCCGGCTCCGACTGGTGATGCGTAGACTCCTTTGATCTTATCAAGTCGCTGCTTTTGGTAATGTGCTTTGCCGCTGACCGGATCATGGCATGAAAGCATGCCCGTGTTTTTCTGAATGAAGTACAGCGTGTCGTCATAGAGCAACGGTGATGGCACGTAGGGCGTCCCACCGTCGAGCGTCCAACTGACGCGTTTGGTTCCCGTGATATCGCCAGTCGCACCAAGATAATCGATCGCAAGCAGCGCGGGTTCACGGTGCCCGCTCATCACGATGATCTTGCCTTTGTACTCGACAGGGCACGGCACACAGTTTGAACCGAGTCCGCTGCATTCCCACCGAATATTTCCGCTCTTAAGTTCGTAAGCGCAAACGCGGGTGGACCCAGGCACGATTGCAAGTTGCGTGTCACCGTCGCGGACGATGAGCGGCGTGGACCATGACGTGCGTTCGTCGCGATCTTTGCGCCATCGCTCCTTGCCAGATTTCGCGTCGATCGCGACGATGAAAGAATCGCCTTCGTGATCCCAGGTAATCACCAGCGTGTCATCAACGAGTGCGGGCGAAGTGCCTTCTCCGAAACCGTTCCGCGTGGTCATGTCGCCGAAATTCTTCTGCCAGACGACGTTGCCCTCCATGTCGAGGCAATACAATCCGCGCGACCCGAAGTAGGCGTAGATATGTTTACCATCGGTAACAGGCGATGCCGGCGCGAGGCTACCGTCTCCATGGCTGCCTTCGTGCGGAACCAACTCGCATACCGTGCGTTCCCAGATCGTCTTGCCGTTGGTTCGATCAAGGGCTAAGACGTTAAACTTGTGCGAATCAGTGGGAGTCGGTCGACGCCGTCCTCGCCCACGACCCCGTCCACGGCCGCGTTCGCCGCGACGTTCGCCAGGAGGACCATCACCGCGCGCACGCGTGCCCCGATCACCATTCCGGCCACCCGATGCACCTACCCCATCGGCATCATCCTTCTTAGCCTCGTCTGCATCATCTTCACCGGCTTGCTTCTCAGCAGGCACAGCCGTCTGCACGATGACAAGGTTCTTCCAAACCAAAGGAACAGAAAGCCCGTCACCAGGAATCGCAACCTTCCAACGAACGTTCTTAGATTCACTCCACTCGATCGGCGGCTTGCCCTGAGCAGCCACCCCATTGAAGTCAGGCCCGCGCCATTGCAACCAGTCAGCCGCCGCCGAAGCCTCAGCCCCAAACGCACAACGCGACAGTAAACCAACAAAGAGCAAAACCATATGAAGTCGAACGCTCATCGAAAATCCCTCGGTTACAAGATTCGGTAGCTGGACAGAAACGCAATGCAACACTATCTCAATAAACCGCATGGTACAAGTGTGACACTGGCTGGCGCAAGCACCGTAAGCCGTTATATAAAAAGATGTTACATGGCGGACATGAGAGCGCACGCTTGACATTTTCATTATGTGAACTATAATGATATCGATAGGATTAATGGGGATGTCGGTTTTCTGGGGGACGGGTTTATGAAACTGAATCGAATGCAGCGGATTACGGGGTTCTTTGCATTGGCGACATTGCCGGTGCTTTCTCTGACGACTTGCACGCTGGACACGCCTTCGGGGCTTTATGTGCTGACAGCCCCCTTCCGCGATTTTGAAATCGAGTTCGACGATGATGAGATCGAGATCGAATTTGATGATGACGATGATCGGTACTTTGGCGGGGGTGGATTCTTCGACCTCAACTTCGGGTATGACGACGATTACTACGACGATTATTACGATGACTTCGATGATGATTGGTGGGACTGAGTCGATGCGTCTTTTGTAAAGCGAGTCTGATTGATTACGACGTTGAATCGGAGGATTCGCAAGAAATCGGGGTCGAACAAGAATTAGCAGCAGCGGATGGCGCGAGGATTCGTGCGATTCGCTGTTTTTTTGCACAGCCACTTGTTACCCGGCTAGCTCGTGGAGTATCTGGCAGCCCTCGACGAGTTTGCTGTCCGGGACGGCGTAGCTGATTCTAAAGTGCGTGTCGTGTTTGCTAAACGCTTGGCCGGGAACCACGAGAACGTTCTTCTTGATGGCGGCTTCTACGAATTCGGTTCCGGTCTTGAACTTGCTCGGTGGTTTGCAATACAGGAAGAACCCACCGCCGGGTCGAGCGCACTCGAACCGCTCGCTCATGATCTTCAAGCTGGTGTCGCGTTTGATGCGATAGTCGGCGAGCACTCTCGACATGTCTTCATCAAGCGCGGCGATGCACGCCCTTTGGAATGGTTGCGGTGCGCAG
>BQJS01000136.1 GCA_021604825.1 Phycisphaerae bacterium
CAAGTGCGTCCCCCGCATCGGCACCAACACCTTCAGCGATCGTTCGACCCCGCCGGCGACCAACCCCCGAGCCAACAATGGCAGCGATTCGTGAGGGTACACCTCGCGATCCAGCCCAAAAGTCCCATCGCCTTCGCCGCCAAAATAGCTGAAGCACTTGAGTTCCAGGCGGCTACTACCCCACCGCAAATGCTTGAAGGTCGCCCCGCACCATTCCTGACTCGACGTGACCATTTTGAATGGCTCCAAGGAGTCTCGCTTCATGAAAACCGTCGTCAGGTAGCGGTAATTGTAGTTTTCGGTTGGGATCTCTTCAGCGATGTTGAATTTCAAGACCGGAACGCTATCGCCGCCAGATTCAGACGCCTTCACCCCGCTGACTCGATCCATCCATTGCCGATTGACCAGATGGACCCGCGTGAAGTTTCGTTTCTTTCCGTAAATGGATTCTTCAGCGTCGTAGTAACACATTTCGCTGAGACCATCGTCCCACCAATCCATGGTGCCAAACGTATTTTCCCCGTTTTGCGTCGCCTTTTCAGCCGACGATTGGGCGTACGACCCTTGAAGTAGCAGTGCAGCCGAAACGGCAATGGACAAAGTCGCAATAAACAAAGTCTGGGTGCTGCGAAGTAAACGTGACATGTGGGTCCTCCAATCGCCCGGAGGGACTTGGCCGCCCAAGTGACTGGTTTCGACCGATCGCCTGGGTCGCCCTTCGAAATGCTATTGAGGCTTTCGGAATCCGACCAACTCGTAGAGATAGTCTCCGAATTCTGCTTCAAGGGTTTTGAGGTCGTCGGTGATATAAGCTCTAAAAACGCTTTCACCGAAACTGGTCTTACCGCGGGCGGTTGGCTGAATTCGTGCGACCTTCGCCGCGTTTTCCAAATCACCGCTGACAATCGCGTCCAGCATGTCTTGAAAACCGTCGGCGTACTTGCCGTCGTGCCCGTGACGTAGAAAACAAACGAGCGCCCACGCTTGGGCGTAATAGGTTTTGGTCAGGCGCGACCGCCCCTGGTTGACGATCCGCCCTGCGTCCGTCGCGAGAATTCCCCGCAGCGGCAAGATGGCATCCGTCGTCATGGCGTCGCGCAAAGCGTTGAGTCGAAAAGAGTTGCGTTGTGGCGTAAACCGCGCTTTTCCGCTGGGCAAATCGTACGATTCGCAATAGGTGGCCAGCCCTTCGTTCAACCATGCGGGCAGTCTTGAGGAGAAATAGTTCGCAAAATATTGGTGCATCCCTTCGTGGGCGAGCACCGACAGCGTGTACGTCCGGCGGATGTAATACACGACGCATTCGTTGCCCACCGCGAAACCACCGGCTGATATCTTTCGAAGCACGGGGAATTGTTGCGGAAACTTCGACTTGGCGTACAGCTCCCATTGGGCTCGATCGTTAAATACGAACGTTTGCAGCCGTTTGCCCGCACCAGATTCCGGAGCAGGCAAAAGCGAATCGTATTGATCGTAGGCGGCCTCCATGAATTCCGGCAATGCAGCTTGTAGTTGGGCGTCCGTTAACGTCGAGTGAATATCGAAATGCTCAGTGCTGAGTTTGGTCCCTGCAATTCGGCCCAGCGACCACGGCTCCTGCTCAAACTGAACGACTTCGTCTTCACCAGTGGAACATCCGCCAACCGCGGCAGCAACTGCCACCAAGATCAAACACGAGGGAATCCAACGGTGCTGGCGTGTATGTTCGTTCATCTTGGTGCGTTCCAGTTGTTTCAGGGCGTTTGTTTCAATTCGCTTACATATGCTCTGCCACATTGTGACCGCACGTCGTCGCCCTCGCAACCGAGAACCTCGGCATCTAAGCACGAGTTGGCAAGTGACGATTCGGCGCATATCCTACTGGCACAGTGGTCTAACCAAGAATCCTCAGCACAAGTGACCCTTCACGATGCCCGAGCAATCAAATAACAAAATCGAAAAAGTCGTTATCGTCGGATCAGGACCAGCCGGTTGGACGGCGGCGATCTATGCAGCCCGCGCGAGTCTCGATCCGCTCGTCTTTGCGGGACGCCCCAAGCAAATACCCAGCCTCGTTCTTCCCGGTGGACAATTAATGATGACCACCGATGTCGAAAACTATCCTGGTTTCCCCGAAGGCGTGACTGGCCCGAAGATGATGGCTAAGTTCGAGCAGCAAGCCGTACGCTTCGGCACACGCATTCAAACCGACGACGGACAATCGCCTGACGTATCGGATCCAGATGACGGTCATTCGTTCAAGTACCACGACTGTACGAAGGTCGATCTTTCCAAAAGTCCGTTTACCGTCTGGGGCGAAAACGATGTTTGCGTCAAAGCCCACACCGTGATCATCGCAACCGGAGCGACGGCCAACTGGCTCGGTTTGGAAAACGAGCAGAAGCTCGCACGAAGCGGCGGCGGGGTCAGTGCTTGCGCCGTGTGCGATGGCGCGCTCCCGGTGTTTCGCGACAAGGAGTTGGGCGTCGTGGGTGGCGGCGATAGCGCTGTCGAAGAGGCGACCCATCTAACAAAATTTGCGTCCAAGGTCTACATGATCCATCGCCGTGATGAACTGCGGGCCAGCAAGATCATGCAACAGCGGGCACTCGACAATCCCAAGATCGAAGTCCTTTGGAACAAGACGGTTGTCGATGTGCTGGGCGATCAGATGATTTCCGGCGTGCGCTTATCGGACACGCAAACCAATGAAGAATCCGAGTTGGCATTGGGTGGTTTGTTCATGGCCATCGGTCACACACCTGCGACTGGTTTCCTCGACGGTCAACTGGAACTGGACGAAAAGCGCTATATCAAATTAGCCGACCCATATCGATCGACGACCAGCGTTGATGGTGTTTTTGCGTCGGGCGATTGCGTTGATTCGGTTTATCGGCAGGCGATCACGGCGGCTGGCATGGGCTGCAAATCCGCACTCGATGCAGAGACGTGGTTGGCCGACCATGGGATCGAATAGAGGCATTGAACCACCGCTTAATCGATCATTAATCATCTTAGTTCTTGATCCAATGGGGATATCACCTCTACACTACAGTGGCTGGGGATTGGGTTTCAATCGGCTTGGCTGATTGGCTGATACCTTGGCGATGTTATGGCGGTTAAGTTATCGGGCGTGATTGATGTGGTATAATCAAGCTCAACTGGAGGTGACGTTTTCCCATCGAGCGGAACGAACAAATCAAGGTCGCATGACAACCGCAGCGCCAGTGCCCGCAATGGGCATCACTCCAAAGGAGGTGGCGGTGCGGCGGTGGCTGTACATTCTGGCCTAAATTCCAGTGTGTTGATGCTCAACGCCCACTACATGGCCCTTCGCATCATTTCAGCGAAGCGGGCGTTTTCCCTTCTCTTCAAGCAGAACCAACACGACGAACAAGTCGCGGAAATCGTCCACGTCGAAAAGGGTCAGTACGTCTCGTACGACTTCGAGGATTGGGCTGAGCTGAGTCGATTCCGAAAAGAGTTTGAGCCGTCAGAGCATGACTGGATTCGCACGGTCCGTTTTGATATTGCGGTTCCGCGTATTATCCGGGTGCTGACCTACAATCGTTTGCCGCGTCAGTCAGTCAAGTTCAACCGACGCAATATCTACGCGCGCGATCGCAATCGCTGCCAATACTGCGGTAAGAAATTCAACACGTCCGAGCTAAGCCTGGACCACGTTGTCCCAAGATCACAAAACGGTGAAGCGTCGTGGACCAATATCGTGTGCTGCTGCCTGAAATGCAACGTCAAGAAAGGCGGCAGAACACCTGCGCAGGCCAACATGAAACTGACCACCGTCCCGGTCAAGCCGAAGCAAAGTCCGGTGGTCAATATCAAGTTATCCGAAGCCAAATACAGCTCGTGGAAGCACTTCCTCGACCATGCATATTGGAATGTGGAATTGACCTAGAGCGTCTACGCTTCGCTAAGTTCCACGGCGGCGGTCTGGCCACGGCTTTGTTTTCGCAATGCGTTGCGATTCGAGCGTGCCCGCTATGAAGTGAATCATCAATGCGTCAGAAATTCAAAATAGGCATCGCTATTCTTATGGCCGCGGCTGGCGTGGGTATTCTTGCAATCGAATCGGGCAGATACCTCAATTCACCGTTTGGAATAGGCGTCGCATCGCCCTCGCCCTTCTGGATTGGTGGCACCGCAATAGGTGATGTTTGGTTCCAGTATGGATATATGAGTGACTCAGCGGGAGTCCGGGTCAACCGCCGATTCAAGTCGCCGAGAGACGATGCGCAAGTTTTCATTGGAATTAATAAGGCCGGATTCAAAATTCAGATTTGGAAGAATCCTGTTGGCTTCGAATTCAGCATGCCCCCACTCGTTTATTCAGTGATTCTGATTCCGTATCCCATGTTGCTATTCGTAAGATTCGTTCGAGGCATGAAATCAAGAAAGAAATTTGCAGAAGGTTCGTGCGAGAAATGCGGCTATGACATCCACCTCAATGAAAGTGGAACGTGCCCCGAGTGCGGAACGCCGATCACCGGGCGCGAAAGTCAAACCACTTGAGCCTAGACAAATCTGGGTTGACGTTGCTGCAAGCTGATCAAGTTAAGCGCCGCATTATGGATTGGCACTGAGCATCGGTTGCCACATCCAGAAGTCCATCAGGTCGACATCGCCGTCGGAGTTGAAGTCGAATGCGGTGATGCAGAGGGTTTCGGCGCAGTTGCTTAGGTCCGGGTTGGGGGCTAGGCCCGGTCCTGCGAAACAATTGGCGTAGGCGGTGTAGTCGTTGATTGTCATCTCCCCGTCGGCGTCGAAGTCACCGAGAATGACTGTGTCGCATTCGTCGGGCAGTTGGTTCTTGTTGCAATCGTTTTCACCATCGACGAGGTATGACACCGTCAAGTCAACGTAGTTGAATCCGCCGCATTGATTGACGTTGACGGCTGAGCTTCCGAGGATATCGAAATTGGCGTCGCCGCCGTTGACGATCGAATTGAAGGTGGCGACTGGTATCACGAGCGATCGCTGTTCGGGCGTACACTGCTGGGCGTCTCCGAAAACATTGTCGATCAAGTTCCCGTTAAGAAACACGGTTAGGAATTCACTGGCTTGCCCGAAGTCTGCAAAACTCTCCATGTCAATTTTCACGTCGCTGAAAGCAACCGGTGCGTTTGGAATCTCGAATTCCTGAGGCACGATAAATCCGATGGGCAGAAGTTGCCCTGAATTGGCGGAAAATGTGGTTACGTCAAGTTCGCAGTCATCGGGCACACCCGATGCGTTGCAGTCCGTAGACAACCCTAGATCCAAATCGCACACGTCCAGCCAGCCATTCCCATTGCAATCGATACCTTCGCCGCATTCGTCAGGAACGTCGGTATTGTTGCAATCGCGACTGGTCCCCTCGGCGATGTCGCACTCGTCTGGTATGGCGTTGTTGTTGCAATCGTCGCTGTCGTTGGTGAACAAGTCGACCGCATCGTCGATGCCATTGCTGTTGCAGTCCGAGCCCGTGATGCACTCATCGGGAACGCCGTCTCCATTGGCGTCGGGACTCTGCCCGTCAGCGATGTCGCATTCATCCGGTACGCCATTACCGTTGCAATCGTCAGAAGATCCTGCCGAAATGTCATTGGGGTCGGCGATGCCGTTGTCGTTGCAATCGAGAAACAACCGCAAGTCCATCACGATCGGAAGGTGGTCGGCTGTCACGTTGGGTGTGGTGTCGTTCGATTGCACACCGGCGGTTGCCAATTGCGATCCGCTCATGTTCAGTGTGTTGAAAACAAAGTTGGCGCCAGGCATCACGGCACTATCTGTGTAGATGAACCGATCGAGGCGCGACGACGGGTTGGTGTTGCTGGGCCATGTATCCGGATCGAACGTAAACGGATCAAGCGGCGTCAGATCGGTGACGAACGAACTATCCCAATCACCTGCGACATCCGGACCGAAGGTCGTGTTGTCGAAAATGTCTCCGGTGACCAGCGTGTTCTCCGGACCGGGCCCGCCTACGAGATTAAAATCGCCAAGTGCGATCATCGGCGTGCCGGGTGCGAGGGTGACATCCCCACCCGGCATGCGGGCGTCGCCCATCCAAGAGGCAATGGCATCGGCGCTGCGCTGTCGGAGGTCATCTTCGGTGCCCTGAGAATTGCAACATTTCAGATGAACGCCCATCAGGTAGACATCGACCGGATAGGTGTCGTCGGGCAGGTCGGCCAGCGCGATCGTCACGCCCCGCGTCGCCGAAAACGGAATCGTGTCCTGCAATTGCATGGTCAACGGAAAGCGCGACGCAATCACGGTGCGAATCACCGTGGGTTGGCCGCCATGAATTTCCCACTCGCCAGCACCGTAAGGAAGAATCGAATCCAACCGAGCGGGGATCTGATTCTCAGCCGCATCGCTGTCGATTTCTTGAAAGACAATAATATCCGGAGAAAGTGCTTGCAGCACTCGGGCGAACGCTGCGTCGCGCGATGCGTCGGTGATGAAATTGGCTTCGACGTTGTAGCTGACAATCCGAACGTCGAGTGGGTCGATCTTGCTGAAATCCCCGACGCTCGGGTCAAACGCATACGCCGGCTGTAGATTTTGCGCCAGCAACCCAAGACTGAGTATCCAGGCGCATAAACTAACCAAGTTCAATTTTGGCGCACTAGAACGCCTTCGCATCGCAACTTCCCCTCACGCCTGCTGCTTCTACGTCAACATGACCGACCTCGCAGACCCGCCAAGCCGCACGCTCGCAAGCGCCAATCATCTGACACCGCATCGTAACGCGCCGACCCCCTTCACTTCAATATCAGCTTGAACGAAAGACGCATGAAGATCGTTATTCTCGGACCCTGCGCCCCTGCCAACGTCACAAGTCTAGAGCATCTACCTCATGTTCAACAAAAGCCCTCCAAGGACGGAAATCCCTGGAGGGCGAGATTTAGAGGTTACAGTTATCGGCCCGATGAAGACCGCAGGCTGCTTCGGCTATGGGCCAGAAATCAGAGCTTCGAGGGCGGTCCAGTCGTCAATGTCGACCAGGTCGTTACCCGTGTTCACGTTCGCACAATCGCAAGCCGTGTTGCTGGTGACATCTTCACCGAAGCACTGCGTGAATCCATGCATGTCGGCAAGGTCGTAGTCGCCGTCATCGTCCATGTCGCCAGGCGTCGGACAGCTGCAATCGTCGACCGTCAACTGAGCAACGTCACTAAATTCGACGCAGCTCGAAGGAAGGACCAAAACGCGCAATGAATATCCAGCCTCATCGGAAACGCCAGCTGGATTGATCGTCAACGTATCGGTGAACACACCTGATATATTGCCACCTTCTGACATTGGAGACCCATCTTTGTGCCACTGAACAAACAAAGAGGCACCTGAAGGCGGATTTACCGTCGTTGAGATAACCGCAGGTTGTCCGCTATCGACGCACGTGTCTAGCGGTTGAGTCACAAATTCGGGCTCGGTAATTGTCAACGTGCTCGGGGTCGATTCTTCAGAATTCGCGCACGTATCTGATATGAAACACGTATACCCTGGCGAATCGGCCTCATCTGCAAGACTCAGGTTTGAAATCGACAGATTCGATGTGTTGGCACCGGAGATGTTTCCGCCGTTGGCGAGCGGAACGCCATCTTTCCGCCACTCGTAAGTAAGACTGTCGCCGTCAGCAACGACCGCAAGTATTGTGGTTTCACCGGTACACGCGGAATCTGACGCGACGGGCTGCGATGTGATCAATACTGAATCAAGCACAGTCAACACAGCATCATTGGTCGTCACGGTGATACAACCATCCGTAAGGTCGCACGTGTAAGTGCCTTCATCCGATTCATCAACGCTGCTGATGTTGAGGTTGGCTGTCGTCGCTCCGCTGATACCGCCGCCATTGACCACATTGACGCCATCCAGTTTCCACTGGAATGAGCCCGCGCCTGGCGAGGTCACGCTGAACGATGCGGGGTCACCTGGGCAGACATTGTCAGAGGTCGGTTGACCGGTGATCAGATCGGATTCTTCGCAATCGTCAGGAATCGTGTTTGCATTGCAGTCATTTCCACCAAGTTGGCAGTCGTCTGGAATATCATCGTCATTGCAATCATCTGCAGTTCCACAGCCGCCCGTACCGAAGCAACCCGGATTTAGGCAATCGACTTCGCAAATATCTAAGATGCTGTTGTTGTTGCAATCACCCGTCGAGAAATCCCAACCGATGGCGTCGAACATATTGATGTCTGATTCCATAAGTTGGTCGGGATAAGTCGTTTCACCGTTGGAGATGATTGGATCCATCACGCCAATCGTCGGAAACTGCTCGCGAAAATGGCTTGCTTGGTTGGGATTGCCGTCGGCCATGCGATATTCAAAATCGATAATGTCTACGTTTGCATCGTCGCCCGGCGTATTCTGATCGATGGTTCGCGGCGTCGTTTGAAATTCGGCTAAGGTATCTGGATTGTAGTCTCCCGCGCCGTCTGTCCTTTGGAAGCGAAACATATCAAGCGCTTCGGTCCTGGTCAGATTAAACTGTGCATTGACGTCAACGGCAGATGTGAATCCAAGGGCATGTCCGATTTCGTGAATCAAAACATCTTGAAATGAGATTAGGCTGCCGCCAATTCCATTGGATGGATCCAAATCATAGTTGACGCTCGAATTCATGGTGATTGCTGAATTGCCGCCGCCCAAAGATCCGATCGCCGCACGAAAATTATCCTTGTTGAAATCGATCGTATTCTCATTTGTGACTGCAGCAGACGCACCATTGAATCGAACGGGCAACGTGCTTCCCGTTGGTAGAAAACTTTGAATCTGGTCGTCGGTGTCCATGTCGGCTATCAGCCCGGCACGGGCATTCGTATAAGACGTTGAGGTGGACGCACTCTGCGTGAATGCCAATCCGCCAAAACTCGTCCAGGTGAAATCTAGGTTCACCGTGAGCGTGTCTCCAAATTGGCTTTCCACATATACCGCGGATGCTTCGATTGCATCAAGTATGTTGGCAGGTGGTGATCCGGATACGCTAAATACAATGTTCAACCCTGCACCGCGCTCTGCCCCGCGATCGTTTACCATGATCGGAGTACCTTCCCGACGAACAAGCTCCGCTTGACGGGCAGCATCCTTAAGGTCCTCAAGCGTCATGCCCGAGTCGTGATCAAAGCAGGATAGTTTCGTGGTGAATCGCGTTGGCGCTTCGACTTGTGAACCGTCGTGATACAACGTCGAAATCAACGTTGGCCCCTCTTCGATGTACATTGGGCGTTCGCCATCGACTTCGAAAAGAATGCGGCGTGGTGCAGTGTCACCATCTGGCACATTTTTTTCGACAGCATCATCCGCAACATTCTGGGCAAATGCCGGAGCGCTGGCAAACATGGCACAAATTAGAATTCCGCGAAGATACGTTCGATCAACCTTCAACATGATTTTACTCTCTTGATCATTGGAACGGCGTTTTTTATACGCCCGTGTCGCGCCATGTTGCACCACTGGCACACTTGATTCGTTTTGGATTCGATGTGATACCCGCACCCAACGAAGCCATGCGCCATCGACGCGAAGGCCCTTCACCCCGATCAATGGCCCAATTGACGACAGCCCAATTGACGACGGCACGCGACATGTGTTTACATGCGGCCTGCTCAATTAGAGTTGGGCACGATCACGACGACGCAATTGGTGTGCAAGCTCCCACTAGACCACCTAATGGGACATTGTATCGAGGGGCACTGGCCCATTCAACAATTCTGCGACGCGTCCGACTTTCCGCACATCGACGCCCGCCCCAAGTCGCGTCCAAAACTTGTCTGAAACATTGCGAAATTGCATCAACCAAGCTCTGGCTGCCCGATAAATGACGCGCCACGAATCAATTAACGCACGTGCAAAGTCATTGACCTGAGGCACCAAGTATTCACCAATTTGGAATTCAAATGCGCAGCGCGTTGTGATTTACGGACCATTTAGCAATACGATCAGCAATTCCCAGTCGGCAAGGTCTACGATCAAATTCGCATCATTGACGTTCGAGCATGCGCATTCGGGTTGCAGAGTCGTGTCGGCACCGAAGCAATTCTGAAATGCGTAAATATCCGCAAGGTCATAATCGCCATCACCGTCCGAATCGCCAGGCGCGAGACAACCACAATCGCCAACACTGAGCGATGCAGGATCGCTGAACTTGACGCAGTTTGGCCCGATCGCCAACGCTCGCAACGAATAGTCCCCCGCGTCGGCCAAGGCCACCGGATCAATCGATAGCGAATTTGTGAATACACCCGTCACCGATGCCGTCTCGGAAAGCGGCGTGCCATCTTTATGCCACTGCACAAATAGGCCTACGCCTTCTGGCGCAACGGGCGTAGCCGCAAAGACGGCTGCCTGCCCCTCATCGGCACACGTGCTTTGCGGCTGTTCGGAATAGGTTGCACTGGTCAATTCCAGCTCGATCGGAGTCGAGGTATCAACATCGCCACAGAAGTCTGACACTTCGCATTCATAACCAGGAGCCGACGCTTCGTCCGCAGGTGAAAGGTTCGTCAAGGTAAGTTGATCGCTGTTGGCCCCCGAGATGTTTCCACCGTCGGACATTGCCACGCCATCGCGATACCACTGATAAGCGAGATCGGTCCCTGTCGTCTGCACGGCGAGAATGGACGTTTCATCTGCACACTCTTGCTGCGACGTCGAACCAATCACGGAAACTGACAGAGACTCGCGTATCGCCAAGTTGACTGATGCCGATTCGACCGCGAGGCATCCGTCCGTCACAATACAAGAATACGTATCCTCGTCCGCCACTTCTGCATTTTGGATGTTAAGCGTCGAAGCGGTCACGCCGGAAACGTCACCGCCATTCACCATCGGCACGCCGTTTTGATACCATTGATACGAGGCACTCCCCGGATTCACGGCCACTGCCTCGAATGATGCAATGTCCCCGACACAAGTGAACGCATCGACAGGATCAGTATCAATCACCAAGTCACCTTCGCATTCGTCTGGCGTCCCACTCAAATTGCAGTCAATTGTGGAAGACGGATAAGAAACCGCGATGGTTGTATATGTCCCCGGACAGCCGGCAGGCGCGGATGCGACGGATGAGCTTGCCGTCGCCGTGATGTTTGCATCACCGCCAGCCACAAGCGCGTTAAAGAGTGCGGCAGAGAGGATCAACTCATCGGCATCTGCTTCAGAAGGGCAATCTGATCCTACACTTGTGAACACGGACCCAACTCCTACTCCATTGAGGGTAATGTCTAGCCTTTCATTGCTGGATGAAAAATCCCCCGCCACCTTGAATCGAAGCGTGACATCCCCTTCCGCAGCGGGAGGAGCGGCAACCATTAGGGTTTGAGGTGATCCGTTGCCAATCGGCGACATTCGACCGGATTGTGCTTGAAACTGCACGTCACACTCGTCGGGAATATCGTTGCCATTGCAGTCAGGACTGGCTCCTGTACTGACATCTTGCGTATCCAAATTTCCGTTACCGTTGCAATCGGATATCGCGCCATAAAGAAACGCCATTACTTCCGCATCGCCATTGCTTAGTCGAGTGCGCTGACCAATCACATTCTGGAAGCTTTCATTCGGAGGTAACACCGTGATCGCGGTACATGAACTTGGACACGGGCAAGTGGCGAATGCACAGTCGCCGTAATGCATCACCGATTCAAAATCATAATCACCAAAATGTGACGACGATGCCTGAATATTGAAATTGTTAAGAGCGCTGGCCTGGATGTTGCCCGTGTTGATTTGAACATAAGTGTCGCGATCGGTCCGTTGCTGTTCGTGCACCAATCCAAGCGCATGCCCAAGCTCGTGTACAATGATGAACTTGACGCTCCAGTTCGCCATGTTCAATGTCTGTCCACCGCCAATCCTTCCGACAAACGAACTATTCACCGAGCTGCTCTGGATGTGAATATAATTTGATTCACCCGTACGGGGTACAAACTCGACGAGCGCAACAGCCTCCCACTCAGCCATCGCAGCGACGGTTCGATCTTCATTCAATTGTGAAACGTTGGCATCGAATTGATACGGTACCACACCACCAGGCCAAAGGTTTGCCTGGTGCGTCCCGCGTGCTGGCGTACCGAAATCTTCCTCGACGATCATGTCATCGACCAGCTTATACCCAGCTGGAATGTCCGGTTCAGTCTGCGCGATCGCAAGTTGCGGCGAAATTGCCACAAACATACCCAGCATCCAAATGAAATCGCAAACGAAACTTAGTCGTGTCATCTTCGTGTTTTTCCTTTTGTCAGCCTCAAACCGAGGCATTCTAGAATGCGCCTCTTGCTCTGATTTCTGCGCCAGACTTAGCTAGCGAGTACAGCCCAAAACTGCGCAAGTCGGCTGCGCGCTTATGAACAAGGGGCATCTACTTTGGTGAGTGCGGAATTAGAAAGAATTGCGAACGGTGGATCCCGACCCACCGATCTAAACATTCGTCCCCCACCCAAAATCTGCGCCAAGGCCTCTCGCGAGCAGAAAACCGCCGCCCTGGCTAAGTCGCAAGCCCAGACACCCGATGAGTTTATCGGCTTTAGAGGGTAGAAATCAATGCGCAACAAAGGACGCATCGGGACCACAAATCGGACGCAAACCCCGAAATTATAGGGCCTTGGATGCGCCAGATCGGGATGCAAGACGAGCTATCCGTCCGCGAACAACCGCTTTGCATCCGAAATTAATCGTCACTTCTCACTTCAGTCAATCCGACTCCACTGCAAAACAACCGGATCCATTCCCCCTGGACCAGATACCGCTGCCAGTCCCGTTGAGATAGCCCACGTTCGGCGGTACCCTTCCGTCTGCTTAATAAGACACAGTTCATCAAAGAGCAACGAACCATGCTGCGCCGACATACCGACCTACTGGGCCTATGCTTGCTGACCTGTTTGACAGGATGTGGCGACGGCTTTCTCAAATTCGAATGGGATCTTTCAGAAAAGAAACCCGACGTCGAAGAAGGCTTCGTTGATGCGTCCGTCGAGGGCATCTCTGACTCGAAAGCGTACATCGACACGATCGCCGAACAAGGTTACGTCGAAGGATTGCGGCGAATGCGCGTCCGTGGATATGGTCTTGTGGCGGGGCTGGGCACCACGGGTTCAAGAGAATGCCCCAAGAACATTCGTAGCCGCCTCATTCAAGAAATGTACAAGCGACCGGAATTTTCTCGGCAAGGTCTTAAGCCTGCGGTCATATCACCGGAGAAAATTCTGCGGAGCCTCGATACCGCAGTCGTCGTCATCGAAGGCGAAATCCCGGCGGCTGCCCAGAAGGGAACCGCATTTGATCTCACCGTTCGTGCCCTTGCCGGCAC
>BQJS01000137.1 GCA_021604825.1 Phycisphaerae bacterium
AAAATCGAAGGTGCTACCGCTTAATCGCGGCCGCAATTCCGATCCGGCTTAGTTTGTACTGAGAATCAAGGCCGGTGGTGCGCTTGTCGCGCCACCGGCCTGTCTTAATTGAAAGGACTGAGCAAGTTGACCTCTAATCCAAGACACCAACCCCGCATGGCTGCTGAAATCCAAACGCAACTTCAGCTGTATGAGAACTGGAATCGTTCACCGGATTCACTCCACTTACTGATAGGCGAGCTTCCCGATCTTCAAGAATCGTGCAGGCATCTCAGTCGATGCATCGGCCAACAGTGGCATCTCGCGGCGAGTACAAAGCGACATCAACTGGTTCGTCAGCTTTGCTGTCTGGAATCAATGATATCACGACTAACCCACGATCTAGCACGCCGAGCAAATCAACATCCGACTGCTCACGAAATCCTGGCCGAACTCCGCGAGATCGAAGAGGAGTTCGGCGAGGTTCGATACGACAAACGTTCCAGCGTACTTTCCGCGACAACCGAACCCATCACGCTTGAGGGACTCGATCTTGGTCGCTTCGAGATTCGTATCGATCTCGCCGCCATTGCAGCCGACAGCGACGAAAACACGCTTGAAGTCATTGCGCTCGAACCCAATCCTTGCGCGCTCGACGACCTTATTGTGCATCCCCATGTCAATGATGGGCGCGTGTGCTTGGGCGACGCGACCGAGCCGTCGCGCAAGGCCCTGAGGGAACATCGCTTTGCAGATGCGTTTCAAATCGTCGCGGCTGTGTTGCGCACATACGGAAGCGATTCGCCGTATTGCGCGATCGAGAGTTGGAATGGCCGCCCCTGTGATGACTGCGGCTTTATTGCAAGCGAAGATTCTTCCTTTTTCTGCGAGCCTTGTGACAAGAGTTTTTGTGACGACTGCATCGGAGGATGCCGTGATTGCGGCGAATCGATGTGCCTTGGTTGCCTGTCCAGTTGTGCGATATGCGACGATCGGATTTGCGTGGATTGTCAGAGATTCTGTGACGGGTGCGGCGAGTTGGCGTGCGCAGGCTGTTTGGAAAATGAACTCTGCCCAAGTTGTCTTGAGGACAGCGAGAATGAGGAGATTGAAAACGATGCCGAACAAGAAGCAATTGAAAACCAACCCAGCAAATTCCAAGAAGCAACGGACCGCGTATCAAAGCCTGGCAGCGCCATCGTTACGATTTAGTCCAAACGCCTGGGCGAAACTCTTGAGCATGCGTGATGCCGGTGACACCGAGATCGGCGGTTTTGGAGTCAGCCGAAAAGACGATCTATTGCTCGTTGAAGATTTTGTGACCGTTAAACAGAGCGCGTCAGTTGTCAGTGTGGAATTCGACGATGACGCAGTCGCGGAGTTCTTCGATGAACAAGTTGACCTGAACCATTCGCCTGCGGAGTTTGCGCGACTCTGGGTTCATTCGCATCCTGGTGATTGCCCGTTACCAAGCCCGACAGACGAACAAACTTTCGGCCGTGTATTTGGTGCTTCTGATTGGGCTGCCATGGTCATCGTGGCACGAGGTGGCCAGACTTACTGCCGTCTGCGCTTCAACAGCGGCCCCGGCGGAAGCATTGAGATACCAGTTGCAGTCGACTATTCGATTCCGTTTGAAGGCAGTAATCACGAAGCATGGCATAAAGAATACGAAGCCAACATCCATGTGGAGCGAATCGTTTCGCGCGGACTTCTCGATTTCGATTCGGACGGCGTGGCACAGCGTGACGGCGCGCTGGACTGTGGCGATTGTGAGCTGTTTGATGATACGGGCTTCGATTTCAAGTTCGACCCTTGGGAGGAACACGAATGCAGAATCTAAATGACCGCGACATCCGTCAACGCGACATCATTCCACCCGAAAGACTCGCGCACTATCGAGCGACGGTTATTGGCGCGGGGTCGATTGGAAGGAATGTCGCGTCACAACTTGCATCCATCGGCATAGACTCATTACATCTGGTCGATCCGGGTGTTGTCGCTGTCGAAAATTTGGCTTGCCAAGGCTTCGATCAGGATGATTTGGGAAGAGCCAAAGTAGAAGCGACTGCTGATTGCTGCCATCGCATCAATCCGCGTATGGAAATCTTGACCGAAGAGAATCGATTTCGGCGAAGCGGCGCATTCGGCAACGCAATCTTCTGTTGCGTCGACAGCATCGAAACGCGCCGCTTTGTCTGGGAAAATGCGGGCGAGCATGCCGAAATCTTCCTCGACGGCCGAATGACTGCGGAGACCATTCGAATTGTTACCGTCGGCGATGCGCATGGCCGCGATCATTTCCCACGCACTTTATTCGCACCCGACCGGGCGCACAGGGGCAGCTGCACAAACAAATCGACGATATTCGCCTCAAGTATTGCAGCGGGTTTGATGGTCTCAAACTTCAGTAAGTTTCTTAGACGACTGCCTATTGATTGCGACATGTGCATCAATTTGCTTGCAGGCGAATGGACAGTATCGGGCATCAATTAATCAGATCGAACAGCAGATCTTGTCGCCATTGTGTCGAATTTGGATCGTGCCGTCCAAATCGCCATTCCCGGCACGAAAACGCACAAAAACAGGCAAAGACTAAACGCGAGGTGGGGTCCATTAGGATTCGAACTCAAGCGCCTAAGAGTAAAATTTGACAGATTCTTGGGGCGCTCGTCATCCTAGAAGCATTGATTTGGAAGTGTATGGAGCAAGTTACCATGGAACTTGGCGAGCTTAGAAAATCATTAGGGCAAAATGCTTTTGATGACCTAGTGGCTGGCGTTGTGTGCGAAGCCGAGCACGACGCAGAGATTTTTTGCGACATGATTGAGTCGGGAACACCAAAGAGCACAAAGAAACCTGTTGCCACCGAACGCGTCCGACCGGAGCTATACTCCGTAGGAATATTACAGTCGATGATTGCGCGGGTCGTTCGATGGAACGAGTGCGGCGAAACAAACCACTTTGAAAAAGCGCCTCCCAAACCCGAGGTATTGGCTGGCGCAGTTCAGCAAGCTCTCCAGGCTGATCTGGATCAATCGAGCTTGTTGCGCTGCCGGCAATTGGCAGTCGAAGTGCTTTCTTGCTGGGCGAAGAATTTCTCCTGGTGTGCACGTCGAGAGTTGGGTGCAGAAGTTTCGGTTCGTGCACCGGACCGTATCAATTCAAACTTGGATGCACTGGCGGCTTTTCTGGTCAAGCACGCACGACTTCACAGCGATGTGGAAGGGGGCGAAGATGATGACTCGAGATAAGTATTCTGGCTTGGGCTACATTCGGTGCAGTTCGGGTGACCAAGAAAACACATTTGAAACACAGTTTAATTGGATGGTCCAAAAGGCAAATGAAATCGGAATCAAGTTGGACGCCGACTATGAAAAACTAAACGCCGCACTCGAGCGCGGCGATATCGGTTCGGGTGGTTTGCGATTCGACCACGCGGTAACGGGCGGAAACATGAACCGGCCTGGTTTGAACGCTTTGATTGACGACGCACTGGCCAATCAATCAATCTCGCATGTTTTTGCGATCAAACGTGACCGTTTTGCTCGACCAGACGACCCCGTTGACGCGATGCAACTCGAAAGCAAGTTGCTTAAAGCCGGAATCACGTTGGTGTTCTCAGATCGACTAAGCGAACCATCCGAATCGGGCTGCGGTGCTTTATCTCACCAGATTCTTTCTCTCGTTGACTATCACGAAAGTGGCAACTTTCTGCGCAAACATTCCGAGCGGATTTTATTGACGCAACAACAGCTAGCGGCACAAGGACTTTGGACCGGTGGTCCGCCTTCCTACGGTTTCGCACGCGCACTATTGAAACCGGACGGCACCCACGAGATCTTGGAGAGAGGGCATCGCGTTCGAGCACGAGGATGTCATGTAATCCTCGTGCCGCACGACTGGACGAAGATTGCGATTTGGGTGCGGATTCTTGATCTTGCGGACATTGGATGGGGACCGAAGCGCATCGCCACACTCCTGACCATGGAGGGAATTCCATCGCCCGGTGCCGGTCAACGTCGCCGAGACCACGGGGTCCTTCACGAAGTAAGCGGTATGTGGTATCCAAACACGGTGACCCACCTCATTAACAACAGAAAGATTCTGGGGATCCTCGATTACGGACGAACCTCCGGCGGTCGATACAAGCGGCATAGCGCGGACGGGGTTCGTGATCTCAATGAATTGGATCGCCGGCCGGACAACGCTGCCAAAGTCATCACGAACGATCAGGACGCGGTGATTTCTGCCGAATTGCCTTTTGAAAGTCTGTACGACCAAAAGAAATGGGATCGAATACAGGAAAAACGTAGATCCGCAAAAAACAACCAGCGTGGCATCCCTAAATCGAGGGATTTGGGCCGGTATCCCCTAAGCGGGCGGGCGATCGATCTTTCAGATGGGTGCGGCCATCCATTGTACGGACGTCAAATGGGAAAGCGGCGGATACTGGTTTGCGGTCGATACACGAAGTCCAATGGCAAAGAATGCAATCACAATTCCTTCGATGCGGAAGCGCTTTTGGCCTTCGTTCTCAAAACGCTCCGTCAGATTCTTGCCTTGAACGGCGGAAAAGAAAAGATCGAAAATGTGTTGCGGAAGATTGCCAGCGAGAACGCCAGCACCGCAGAAATCGAGCTGCACAACAAGGTTTTGAACCGTCTAAGAACGGAATTAGTCGAATGCAATTCGCAAATCGAAAAGGCCCGAAAACGGCTGGCAACCGTTCCGGAAGACCTGATCGAGGATGTATCAGCCGCACTGCGAGCATTTAAGTGCCAAGCTGATTCACTGGGGCAACGTATTGCGGATCACGAAAAGTCTGCTCCAGACCATATCCGCGATCCAGAGCAAGAGGTTCGGGCCGCGATGGACTTGATTGAACGATTTGATGTGGTTTCAACAGATCCAACAGCCCGTCGGGAATTGACGCCATTGCTGCGGCAAATGGGGCTTTGGCTGGGGCTAGAATTCAAGGATGGCGTGAAGGGAAAAAAACGGAGAATAAGGATCCTTGATCGCGGGGTGCTGACTTTCTCAAGCGGCGATCTACCGGTTAAACCATTTGGAAAAGACCGTGTCGAAGACGGCGATGACGGCGATGACGGCGACTCCCCGCCATCGCAGGTAGCGGAGTCGTTTATTGAATCTGACGAGAAATGCGACTTGTTGAAGCCTAAAATCGACTGTATCGACGCCTGCAACGGTGTAGGCAAAAAATCGAGCGGCCACAAGAGGTGCATTTCGTTACCAAAGGTGAATAGCGGCGACTGGATTCGAACCAGTGACCTGCGGGCTATGAATCCGCCGCTCTAACCAACTGAGCTACGCCGCCTTGAGTTCGCGATTTTATCTGCTGAATTTCACTTTGACAATTGCTTGCTTGATGCCAATCGCGCGAATCTCTTTTGGTCGAGATTCGTCGGCTCGCTCGAAGGGGTGATCAGGGTTTACCCTTCAGGCCTGAGCCATTTCTGTTGCCCGGAGGTGCTGATTGTTGCCTTTGAAATAGGTTCGCGATTCGGTTTCCCTGACGGATTTGCTCTCCTTGCAGTCCACCCCAGATTTGTCGGCCCGCCGTTGGAAATAGGGATCCGACGGATCTGGTTTTCGTTGCTAATTCGTTTGTGGCCTTCCAAACGTAATCAATCCAGGTTTCGGTTGTCCAAGTTGGGAGCTGTTTCCGGGTTTGTGGCTCGAATTTGGCGGGCTTTCTTACATTCCTGCAATCGCGCAAGTCACTTTGCCGTATGCATTTGTGGCGGTTGGCAGTCGGCGCAATTAATTGCGATTTGGATTGGACGTCAATCCACGGCTGATCGAGCTGCGGTGCCCAGATTGCGTTTGAGGTGCCGGGATTCATGGCCAAAGAGTGCATCATTTGATCGCTTCTTGTCCCTCTTCACGAGCACGATGGTTGTGCCGGACCCGATTCGCTCGGGTGAAGTACATGCGAGCACGCATTTCGAGGGCCTAGTCGGCGCCAAGATAGGCAGAGATTGAAGGGCGTCTGTTCCAAAAACCGCTTAAATTATAGGTGTTTTGAAAAAAAGGAATATTTACGGCGGGGGGCCGTTGACGATTAAAAAAAGCGTGGTATTCTTTCCCGGCTCCGGTCGAGATCGGCCGGACAACTGCCAGCCCTTCGGGTTGGCGTTTTGCTCTCTGACATTTGAATAAGCGGATGTGGTTTTTCCAAGAAGAGTCGGACGTTTGTTCTGACGGAATGGAAGTCGAATCCGAGTGACGTTGATTACCAGGTCAACGGTGATCGGCCGGCGGATATCCCTGATGATGTTCGATTCAATTTTGCGAAAAACGGTGTATCCAATTTTAAGACGAGTTTCTGAGTTCAGTTGTTGGCAGGTTCGATTCGACAGGAATGGGGTTTCCCAGGCCTGAAGAGTGGGGCAGGTTGATGGCTGGGCTGGAAAGTTGTCTCGAGGCAAATTCAAATTATTGTTACTGATGATTTGGCCTTTTCGCTGATTTTGGTTGGTTCTCGAATCAGCGACGTTGATGCAAGATGTTGATGAGTTCTGAGGTTGCCCAGTGGTTTGGGTTAATCGAGGGATCTGTCAGCTTCTCATTAATGTGGTCAAGTTACAAAGAGTGCATGGTGGATGCCTTGGCGTCGAGAGGCGATGAAGGACGTGGTAGGCTGCGATATGCTCCGGGGAGTGGTCAAACGCGCATTGATCCGGAGATCTCCGAATGGGGAAACCCAATGTCACTGGGCAACCAGATGGCATTATCTATGGATGAATTCATAGTCCATAGAGGCGAACCCAGCGAACTGAAACATCTCAGTAGCTGGAGGAAAGGAAATCAACCGAGACTCCGTAAGTAGCGGCGAGCGAAAGCGGATCTAGCCCAAACCGGGACTTGTTCCCGGGGTTGCGGGCCCTCGAGGAGTTACAAAAGCATCGTTAGAAGAACGATCTGGAAAGGTCGGCCATAGCGGGTGACAGCCCCGTATTCGAAAGCGATTGCTCTCCATTGAGAGGTGTCCCAGAGTAGCGTAGAGCTCGTGGAACTCTGCGTGAATCCGGGGGGACCACCCTCCAAGGCTAAGTACTACTCGACGACCGATAGTGTACAAGTAGGGTGACTGAATGGTGAAAAGAACCCCTTTAAGGGGAGTTAAAAGAACCTGAAACCATGTACTTACAAGCTGTGGGAGCTCGATTGCTTCGCTTCGGCGTAGCGCGAGTGACCGCGTGCCTTTTGCATAATGAACCGGCGAGTTATCGTTTGTGGCAAGGTTAATGTGTTTCGCACAGGAGCCGTAGGGAAACCGAGTCTGAATAGGGCGCTCTAGTCGCAAGTGATAGACGCGAAACCAGGTGATCTACCCATGGCCAGGTTGAAGCGACTGTAAAAGGTTGCGGAGGACCGAACGGGTTAACGTTGAAAAGTTATCCGATGAGCTGTGGGGAGGAGTAAAAGTCTAATCAAACCTGGAGATATCTCGTTCTCCCCGAAATAGCTTTAGGGCTAGCCTCAAGGAACTACTCTGCGGGGGTAGAGCTACTGAATGAAGATAGGGGGCCACCAGCCTACCTACTTCAATCAAACTCCGAATACCGTAGAGACTATCTTGGGAGTCAGACTGTGGGGGATAACCTCCATGGTCAAAAGGGAAACAACCCGGACCGTCGGCTAAGGTCCCTAATCCATGCTAAGTGCGTAAGGAAGTCTTTTTCCAGTGACAGCGGGGATGTTGGCTTAGAAGCAGCCACCATTTAAAAAGTGCGTAATAGCTTACCCGTCGAGGAATTAGGCGCCGATGATGAACGGGACTAAGCATGGTACCGAAGCCACGGGTGTTGCGAGTCGCGAGTTGTGGGCTACCTAATGACCGTATCGACTAATGACCGTATCGAAAGAAGTCAAAGTTTGATATCGATGGCAGTATGATTTTTAGTTTAGGTAGTTTGTAACTCGCGACTCTCAACGCGGTAGGGGAGCGTTGATAGGCAGATACAGGCCGTACTGAAAAGAGCGGTAACGGGCCTATCAAGTGATCATGCCGGTATGAGTAACGATAAAGAAGGTGAAAATCCTTCTCGCCGTAAACCTAAGGTTTCCTGGGGAAGGTAAATCCGCCCAGGGTTAGGCGGTCCCTAAGGCGAGGCCGAAAGGCGTAGTCGATGGACAGCAGGTTAATATTCCTGCCCTCCGTCAGGAGGTTGAAATGATTGTGCGTCTCACTAGCGTACAGCCCACTATACTCGAGGGTGCGTAAGCGAGGCCGATCTGTTGCCGAAGTGTGCAACGGTGAGACCGAGAAAAGCAATCATGGACAAATGGCGGAACCGTACTAAAACTGACACAGGTAGGTGAGGCGCGTAGCCTCAGGCGCTCGAGAGAACCGTCCTTAAGGAACTAGGCAAATTGACCCCGTAACTTCGGGATAAGGGGTTCCGTCCTACTTCGGTAGGCGGACGCAGAGAATCGGCAGCGGCGACTGTTTATCAAAAACACAGGTCTCTGCTAAGTCGTACAGACGACGTATAGAGACTGACGCCTGCTCGGTGCGGGAATGTTAAGGAAGTAGGTTAGCCTTCGGGTGAAGCTTACGACCGAAGCACCCGTAAACGGCGGCCCTAACTATGAGGGTCCTAAGGTAGCGAAATTCCTTGTCGGGTAAGTTCCGACGCGCATGAATGGCGTAACGACTGCTGCACTGTCTCAAGGACGGACTCGGTGAAATTGGACTTGTGGTGAAGATACCACATACCCGCGGCAAGACGGAAAGACCCCGTGAACCTTTACTGTAGCCTGATATTGGCCATTTGCTGTACATGCGTAGGATAGGTGGGAGGCGATGATTCGGCAGTTCCGGCTGTCGAGAAGCCATCCTTGAAATACCACCCTTGTGCTGTGAGTTGCCTCACCTCGTTCCGTGAATCCGGGCGAGGGACAGTGTTAGGTGGGCAGTTTGACTGGGGCGGTCTCCTCCCAAAGAGTAACGGAGGAGTGCAAAGGTTGGCTCAGCACGGTTGGCAATCGTGCGTCGAGTGCAAAGGCACAAGCCAGCTTAACTGCGAGACATACTCGTCGAGCAGATACGAAAGTAGGCCTTAGTGATCCGGTAATCCCGTGTGGAAGGGTTATCGCTCATCGGACAAAAGGTACTCCGGGGATAACAGGCTAATGACTCCCGAGCGTTCATAGCGGCGGAGTCGTTTGGCACCTCGATGTCGGCCCATCACATCCTGGGGCTGAAGGCGGTCCCAAGGGTTCGGCTGTTCGCCGATTAAAGTGGTACGCGAGCTGGGTTCAGACCGGCGTGAGCCAGGTCGGTCCCTATCTGCCGTGGGCGTATGAAACTTGAAAGGATATTTCCTTAGTACGAGAGGATTAGGAAGTACGTGCCTCTGGTGTACCAGTTGTCCCGCTCGGGGCACCGCTGGGTAGCTATGCACGGAAAGGATAACCGCTGAATGCATCTAAGCGGGAAGCCCTCCTTAAGATTAGGTTTCGATCTTGTCTTCGGACAAGTGTAGGCCCCTGGAAGACTACCAGGTCGATAGGCAGGAGGTGTAAGCACAGAGATGTGTTTAGCTGACCTGTACTAATGGCCAAACGCTTGACCACATTAATGAGACGCTGGCACAAATCATCAGAGATGATGACGCATTGAGTCCAGACGCTGAACATTGTTCGGTTGTCGAAATCAATGTTGCTTGCTTCGAGGACATTTTTCTAAGGTTCATTCCAAAGTTAGATGTCTCTTATAGGATACACAAACACATCCGCTTATTCATTTGCCACAGGGCATATTCATAGCGGCTTGCTGTCCCGACGGGATTGCAAGCCGCTATTTTTATGCGCCGATACTGGATTGAAACACCGTTCAGGTTGGGGCTAGAGCGTGGAAGCGTTACGATGACGCGTTGAAAAGTTTCTCTTTGAGCGAATGTGGGCAATGCGTGGCATTCATGAGTTTGAGCGATGAAGGATTTGGTTCAATGATTCGGACTTGGATACGTGGCTTGGGATTGAGGCTATCTTTGGGTCGCTCGCCGTTCGGTGGAACAGGTGCGATGGTTTGTCTGACCGGGGCGATGATCGCGCTGGGGGCGATCGGAGGTTGCAAGAAAGATGGCACTGCGGATTCGTCAACCACGGAAAGCGAGAGTGCCGATGACGTCTCGTTCGGAGGTTTGATTTCTGATCAACCGGCATCAACCAACCCGCAGGCAAAAAATTCAAAATCAGACGGTTCGGAATCAGGTCGTGCGAAATCAAGCGACTCGAATTCGGGCGGTGGCAATGCTTCCGCGAATTGGGAACCTTCATCCGACATGGTGGTTCTGATTCCTGATATTCCACTCAGTGAATTTGAGCCGGTCATTCAAGAGCAACTTACCAAGGCGATTGACGCCGTTGAAGCTGACCGCAAGTCGGCAGATGCGGTTGGGTTTTTGGCAATGCTGCTGGATTCATACAACCTGCGTGACGAATCTTGCGAGCTCTATCAGAGTGCTTCTGTGTTGGACCGGAGTAGCTTTCGCTGGGCGTATCTCGCGGGTCGTTCGTTGTTCTTTGAGGATGAGGGAGAGCGGGCCGTTGAGTATCTGACGCATGCGTGCGCGCTCAAGCCAGATGATATTCCGTGTCACGTTGCGCTGATCAATGCATTGATCAAGGTCGAGCGGTTGCAGGATGCCGGTGCCCGAGCGGTGGAACTCTTGGAAAAGAATCCAGACCATCCGCTGGTCAGTTATCTCCTGGGCTCAATCAACCTGAAATTGAAAGCCCCTATTTTTGCGATGGAGTACCTTAAGCCGGTGTTCGTCCAGTTTCCGAATTTGGGTGGGGTGCGCCGAGACATGGCGGCTACTTTGGACATGCTGGGCCAAGAGGAAAACGCAGACAAGGTGCGGTCCGTTAATGTTAACAACAATCGAATTCCTACGATCGAAGATCCCCACCACGAAGCCGTTCTGAAATTGGCAATCGGTACCAATATTGAAAACGAGCGCGGAGCGTTTGCGCTGATGCGGGGCGATGCGAAAGGTGCCCAATCGCACTTTGCAAAAGCCCTTGAATATTCCCCGGACAACGTATCCGCCATAGTGGGGTTGGCCGAGGCGCACCTGCGGCTTGGAGATTTCGGCAAGTGCGAGTCGATCTTGCAGCCCCTGGTTGGCGAGCGGGATGATTCGTTGGCTGGCACGGTGCTGTTGGCGAAACTTCGAATTGTCCAACGTCGATTCGATGACGTCGAGAAGCTCATCGAACGGGCGACTGCGTTGGGGGCGAAGCCTGAGCACATTCTCAAACTTCGGTTTGGCGTGGCCGCAGGGCGTAGAGATTTGCCGGCGACCATTGCAATTCTTGAAGAGCAGGTGAAGAACAATCCCGGTGTAGCCGATCGGCATTTTGATTTGGCAAACGCTTTGTTGTTTTCTGATCGCGTTGAAGACGCCGAGAACGAATTCGCCAAAACGTTGGAACTTGATCCGCGCCATGCCGGGGCGATGGAAGGATTGGCGGGGGTGTACACATCGCAGGGTGAGACCGACGCTGCAAAGACTTGGTCGTTGAGGGCGTTTGAGGGGGGCGGTACCGCACCACAGACGCTATTGTGGGCCGGGCGCGAAATGCTCGATCGTGGCGAATACCAGCAAGCCGCCGCGATACTCAGTCAGGCTTATGCGGCGTATCCAAATGTTTTTGAATTAGGTGACACGTTGTCACGCGTCTATTCGATGTGTCCGGAACCCAGCGTGCGCGATTGGGAAAAGGCGATGCGCATTGCCGTGAAACTATATGGTGATGATGAAGATACAATGCCATTCGCCGGATTGCATACACTAGCCGCCGCCCACGCAGAAGCGGATAACTATGAGGAAGCGGCGCGGATCATGGAAGTGGGTGTGAAACGGGCATCCAACGCCGAGCAACACAACGACGTCCTGAAATTCAGCAAGTCAAAGCGGCAGTACACGGGACGCAGGCATCTCTACGACGAAATCATTGTGCCGTCAGAGTACGAGTAGACCACTAGCGTATCGCCTTCTGCTGTGCGATTTTGCGTCTAAGGATTCACGCAGTTGAGGACCCCGCCCGTCGCTTTGAACTCTTTGACAATTCGTACGACTTCGTTGGCGACGGCTTGCTGGGCCTGGTCGGTGGATGCGCCGATGTGATGCGTGCCGTAGACGCGCGGCGATTGCCCGGCTGCGTCGGCGAAGGTTTTGTCTGATGGGCCTGGCTCGTTTTCGTACACGTCGAGTCCGGCGCCTGCGATCTCGCCATTTTCGATAGCCGTCACCAAATCTTCGCTGGATACGACTTCACCGCGACTGCAATTGATGAGGTGTGCCGTGGGCTTCATCATTTTGAAGCGAGCTGCATTCATCATGCCGCGCGTTTCGTCGAGCAGGGGCACGTGGAGTGAAACGTAGTCGCCTTGTGCCAGCACCTCGTCGAACTCGACGCGCTTCGCACCGAGATCCGATTCCGCTTTCGTATTTGCGACCACATCGGAGTAAACAATGTTCATGCCAAACGCGTGCGCCCGCTCAGCCAACAGGTGCCCGATTTTTCCGAGGCCGACGACGCCCAACGTTCTTCCGAACAATCCGCGGGCTTTGCTGTAACCTTTTTTGTCCCACACACCCTTGCGAATATCGACCACGTTATCAACGATGCGGCGGTCGAGGGCGAGGATCAAACCCATCGCCAATTCGGCAACGGCGATCGCATTCATGCCCGGGCAGTTGGCGACACCCACATTGCAACTTCTCGCAGTCTTGGTGTCGATGTTGTTGTAACCCGAGCCCGCGCGGATGATGAGCTTTAGCGACGACGCGGCGGAAATCATTTCACCGGTCACAACGGTCGAGCGGACAATCAGCAATTCGACGCCATTGGACGACAGCGCCAATGCCAGCGATTCGTCTTGCAAATCGGCATCCTGCGTAATCACGCAGCCAGCCGCTTCCAGTAGCTTGATGCCTTCCGCTTCAAATTTGTCGGCGATGAGTGTTTTCATGGCAGATCCTCCTGCGTTTCGGGCCAAGACTCGCGCAAATGGGCGAGCCCAAAGGTTTCGACAAAACCACCTTCATTCTAAT
>BQJS01000138.1 GCA_021604825.1 Phycisphaerae bacterium
GTGATCAGTCCGCAAGCAATCGCGACGGACAAGAACACGCGGGCCGGTCTGACGAAGAGTGTCATGTCGATGATGGTTTGCAGAAAGCGCACCCCATCCTTGACGACGCTCAGCTTCGATTCGCCGACACGCTCTTTGTAAGACATCGGGCGTTCGACGATCGGCAGGCGATCATCGAGCAATGCCCGGGCGCTCATCGCTGGCGTAAAGTTCAATCCATCGGGCAGCGGATAGAGTTCGTCGAGCGCTTCGCGGCGGATGACCCGCATGCCGCTGGCTGTATCGTGGACGATGCGGTTGGTCAGGACGCTTAAGATCGTCGCGTAGATGCGATTGCCAAGGCGACGGATCGGCGGCATTTCGGAGTTCGGTCCGAGTCGCGAGCCCAACGCGATCGCCGCATCCCGTTTGCATAAGTCGGTACACAGGTCGGCGAAGAACTGCGGATCGCACGTGCCGTCGGCATCGAGGAAGCCAACAAGTTCGGATTGATTGACCGAGAATCCTTTCTTGATCGCGGCGCCATAACCTTGATTCTTATCGAACACGATCAGGGTGATGTCATCGTATCGCCTGGCGATCTCTACCGTGCCGTCAGTCGAACCGTCGCTCACCACCACGATGTCTACACCGCTCACGGGCGAGTTGCGGACGATGTGTTCGCGGGCAGCCAGCGTTCGCTCGATAATCGATGCGATGGCCTGTTCTTCATTCAACGCAGGGATGACGACGGTCAGCCGCATATCGGGTCTCCGGGTCTTGGTGTTCGCGCACGGTTCTCCGTGACCTTGCGCAAACGGTCTCTGCCCGATAATTTCATCGGTCTGATGCTGTCTCACCTTGATCGCTGACTGATGGTCGGTTGAGATGCCAACGCGCCGACGTCAGGATCGTTCATTTGAACTGAACGCCTTCTCTACTAGACTTGCAGCAATCGCGATTCGATCAACATCGTTCCACGGGGAACAGCGTTTTGTCGAGTGAGAACAAACCAACCAAGAAAACGCCCGCCTGCTTGTTGGCATTGGGGCGCGACGATTTGCCGGCCACCGTTGCGCTCGAATCGGGCGAGTATCGACTCGACAAAGTCTTCAAGCACGATTTCTTCGCAGCCACCGCCCGTTATGTCGGGGACAATGGCGCGATTGTCTTGAAGATCGGTCGCAAGGCCTGGTTCGGGATCGTGCCCTTGGGATGGATTGGGCGATGGCATGCGTGGCATGAATCCGGCTGTTATGGTGCGTTGGACGATCTTGATGCCGTGCCAAATTTCCTCGGACGGATTGGTAAACACGGGTTGGCCCATGCCTACATCGAAGGGCATCCGCTGCGTAAAGGCGAACACGTTCCCGATGATTTTTTCGACCGGCTACGCGGCGCGATTGCGGCGATCCATGAGCGCGGGATGGCCTACGTCGATCTGGAAAAATGCGAGAACGTTATCGTCGGCGACGACGGGCAGCCGTACTTGATCGACTTTCAGATTTCGTGGCGACTGTCCAAGAAATTCGGTGGCGAGCTTTGGCCGCTGCGATTGTTGCGCAAGCGGTTGCAGCAATCCGATTGGTACCACATCCGCAAACTGCAGCGCCGCACCCGTCGCGACCAGATGAGCGATGCCGACTTGAAAGCGTCATACCACAAACCATTCCACGTGCGCGCTCATGGATACCTCACGCGACCCATTACCAAGTTGCGGCGACGGATTCTCAACAAAATCGATCCGGTCCAAAAACGCGGCGAGCGCGGGCGGGTCAACGAATAGCCATTGTCGTGTACGTAGCTGCTGGATCTACTCGGGCGACCACTCGCGTTGCAGGATGGCCATGTGGATCACGTCGTGATACTTGCCGTTGCGATAGAACGCCTCGCGCATCACGCCTTCCTTGACGAATCCGGCTTGCGTGTAGACGTGGACGCCCATCTCGTGCTCGCCAAACACGCATAACTCGATGCGGTTGAGATTGAGCTCCTCGAAGCCGTACTGCACCATCAGGCGGGTGGCTTCGATCCCGTACCCGTGTCCGCGATCCTGTTCACTGCCGATCAAGATGCCGAAGGTGGCGCTGCGGGCGATGGCGTCGATTTGATGCAAGCCGCACATGCCGATGAATCGATCGCCGTCGAACAGCGAGACGCCGAGTACGATATCCCCGCCCGGTTTGTAGAGGGCGTCGATGTATTCCTCCTCGCGGATTCTGTTGAGCGGGTTCATTTTTCCCAGCGTGCGCCAGCTTTCCGGGTCATTTCGCCAGGCGACAATGGTGGCTGCATCTTCCTTCTCGAGTGCCCGAAAATAGACGTGCTTTCCAGCGTAGTAGGTCAAGTTCATCGTTCTCACCTCATCCGTTTTGGCTTCGCCATCGTCCCCGAACGTCGATTGTTGGCCAATTATCGAGTCGGCGGCGGTTTTTGGGGCACTGCCAGAACTCGTCTGTGGCAGGCCGTCGCGAATACGATTATGATACCGCCACTCCTCGCCAAGTCCCATCGGCTCACCACTGCGTTTCTAGTAGGCTAGCACACCTGGGACCTGAGACAGGTATCAATAAGTAACCAAACAAATTGTATGAGAATAGATAAGAGAAAAAGCAAAGAAAGAGGAAAGTAACACCATGCAGCAAGCTCAATCGCCAGACCAGATCGCACGTCGTCAAGCCCGTGGGGATTCCATTCGCGCATTTTTGGATGAATTTGCCCCGGGAGACAATCAAGACTTGTTGGCCGAAATGATGGTCACCATCTGCCGGCTGTCACAAGACGATGCCAGCCGAGGTGACATTAAGGTTCTCAACCAAGCGCTCAAAGAACTTCGATACGCCTACAAGGTGTTCGCGCCTTATGATGGGGCACCAAAGTGTACGATCTTCGGATCGGCTCGAACGCGCGAAGATCACCCGCAGTACATCCAATGCGTCAAGTTTGCTCAGCTCATGCAGAAGCAAGGTTGGATGGTGATTACCGGCGCCGGTGACGGGATCATGCGGGCTGGACACCATGGAGCCACCCGCGAATCCAGCTTTGGCGTCGCGATCAGTTTACCCTTTGAACAAAGCACCAACACGATCATCGAGGGTGATCCGAAGCTGGTGAATTTCAAATACTTCTTCACGCGAAAGCTGATGTTTCTCAAGGAAGCAGAGGCAGTCATTCTGTTCCCCGGAGGGTTCGGTACGCAAGATGAAGGCTTTGAAGCATTAACCTTAATTCAAACCGGAAAGTCCGTTCCGGTTCCGGTGGTCCTGGTCGATGAACCGGACGGTACCTATTGGCAGCACTGGCGAACGTATGTGCAGTCAGAGTTGTTGCGAACCGGGATGATCGGCGAAGACGATATGTCCCTGTTCTCCATCACCGACAATGCCGACGAAGCCGTGGCTGAGATTCTGCATTTCTACCATCGCTATCATTCTTCACGATTCGTCAACGACGAGTTGGTGATCCGAATGAAAACCTCACTCCCCAGCGCCCTGGTCGACAAGCTCAACGACGACTATGAAGATCTGCTCAAGGGTGGCGACATCCGTCAGGTCAATAAGGCCCTGCACGAGGAAGCCGGCGAGTTCGCGGACCTCCCGCGGTTAGTGTTCAACTATGACAAGAAGAGCGCCGGACGACTGCGTCAGATGATCAATGAAATCAATAACTGCGATGTCGCCCCGTAGCGACTTGCCCCGCTACAACGGCAGCAGCCATCAATCCAAAACGTATCGCAAGCCCACTTCGACCGTCGGAAGTGGGCTTTTGTGTGCGCCAACCACGCCTAACGAATTTGAATTGGAGACCCTGTTCCAATACGTATCCCTGTGCCCTTGCTGTGGAGGCCCGTATTGTAAACACCTTTCCAGTATGGATTTATGAGCTACTTGTCTGATTGATGCATAAGGAGACTCTTAAAATACATTGATGTCGTTTAAGTTGCATGACCGATAATAGTGGCCATGGATGCTTTCCAGGGGTTGGATACGGCAGAGGTGGCTCGGCGGGTTGGTGTGTCGGTGCGGCAGCTTGGGCATTGGGATCGGTTGGGGATTGTGTCGCCCTCCGCCGCGCCCGCCCGCGGTTCCGGCACACGCAGAATGTATGCCGAGGATGACCTCGCCTATGTCCTGCTCGTCAAAGCCGTTCGGCAATTCGGTGGCACTTTGGAATTTGCCGACGCGATTGTCTCGGCGGTGCGGTTGTCCCACAGGGATCTTGGAGGTTTCTCTGAATTGAGGCTGGTGGCTGACCCTGAGTCGGTGCGGTTCTGTGGGGTTGAGATGTCGGAGTATCGTGCATGCCTCGAAAACGCGGCTGCGTCCTTGGTGCTCAATCTCGAAACGATCGCCAAAGAAGCGCGGCGACTGGCCACGCGTCCAAGCCAGCCCAGCGTCGAAGTTCTGGAATTGGATGGCGCGGCGATCCAGGTGATCGTGGTGCCTCAAGCCGAATCGTTCGCAGCGTCCGCGAAAAAATTCCCGGGAATTAACGCAACGGGAGGATCGGTGTCAGCCGCCATCGAGGCGCTTCGCAGGGCGATCGAGGTTGGGCCAGTCACCGAAAAGGCCAAGGTTGAGGCGCGCTCGACACCCGCCACCCAAAGCGGGGCGTCGGCATGGGGTGGGGAATGGTGACCAGCGTTGTCGAGGTCGCCCGAAGCTGACGGAAGAATGTGCAATAACAGCGCTGTCAGAGCCACTTTGGTTGCGTTTCCTCCGGGTTCTGCTAGCATCCTTGATTCGGTTTTTCGGTTCAAATCAAGTTGCGGCAAAGTGCTCAGAGTCTGAGCGCGATCCCACTTTTCGGACAATTATTGACGTTGAAGTCCGAAGTTTGGGGTGGTTGGCACGCCAAGCCGCAATGGTTGCGTGCCTTAGAATTAAGGTGGTGGGAAATGGCTTCACTTCGGGATGCATTCAAGAGCAAGATTGCGAGTCTTCGCGAGGATGTCGACCGGTTGGTGGCTGAACATGGCGACAAAGTCATTGGCGAGGCGACCGTCGCCCAGGCGTACGGCGGCATGCGCGGTCTCAAGTGCATGGTCTGCGATACGTCGCTGGTCTCACCGCAAAAAGGGCTGATTCTGCGAGGCACGCCGCTCTCCGAACTCACCCACCTAAGCCCTGAAGAAACCTTCTCCTTGCTGCTGACCGGTGACGTGCCAAGCGCCGAAGAGTCCAAGGAACTCCAAAGCGATCTCGCCGCCCGCGCCGACGTGCCCGGGCATGTCTTCGATACGATCAAAGCCCAGCCGAAGACCAGCCATCCGATGGCTATGCTGACCATGGCGATTCTCGCGTTGGAAGAGCAGTCGAAATTTCGCGCCCGCTACAACGACGGCATGACCAAAGACGACTACTGGGAGCCGGCACTAGAAGATTCGCTCGACTTGATCGCCAAGATGCCCACCATCGCTGCGGCTGTCTATCGAACGCGCTATGGCTTGGGTGATTTGATCGATCGCGATCCGAAGCTCGATTGGAGCGCCAACCTCACGCACATGATGGGCGTGCCCGACGAAACGGGAACACTCGGCGACCTGACCCGTTTGTACCTGATGATTCATGCCGACCACGAGGGCGGTAATGTCAGTGCCAACCTGTGTCACACCGCCGGTTCAGCCCTGTCCGATCCGTACTATTCGGTGGCGGCTGGCTTGAGCGGATTGGCCGGTCCGCTGCATGGGCTCGCCAACCAAGAATGCCTGCGTTTCCACTTGGGAATCATGGAGCGATTCGGCAAGTTGCCAACCAAGGATGAGCTGAAGGACTACGCGTGGGAAGTCTTGAATTCCGGCCGCGTGATTCCCGGGTTTGGGCATGCGGTCCTTCGCGATACCGATCCGCGCTACACCGCCCTGCATGAATTCGCCAAGAAGGCCTGCCCCGACGCGGAGTTGTTCAAGCTTTCGCGGGTTATGTACGATGTCGTCCCCGGTGTCTTGACCGAGCACGGCAAAGCCAAGAACGTCAACCCCAACGTAGACGCGCTATCCGGCGTGCTACTCTACGAATACGGCATCACCCAGCCAAGATTCTACACAGCCATCTTCGGCGTCTCCCGCGCCTTGGGAATGCTAGCCCAACTCGTTATCAACCGTGCCATGCGAACACCAATTACCCGACCCAAGTCGGTATCCACAGCATGGATTAAAGAGCAGGTGGGTGCGAAGTAGCTAGGATCGACCGGTACATCCTTCTCTGAAACGCACATTCTTCTTGTGTTGATGACAGTATGTCTCGTATGATTTACTGCTGACTCAAGAAAGTAGTGTCGCCGATATTCAAACCCGAAGGGCCTACGCGATGCACTCTGACAAGCCTGCGCGATCATTTCGAAAATTCTTGGTGCTGTTTTGGGTTGCCGGTGTTTCGATCGAGCCGCTTTTCTTGATCGATGGTTTTCCAGAAGGCGCCTATCTTCTTCTCTGCCTTGGTGGAACGTCGTTGTTGAGCGGTTTGCAGACAGCTGAGCGGGACCGTTGGGCACCCATGATTGCTGGGCCGGTCTCTCTTGCGCTAGGTACGGTGGCTGGTCATTATGTCGTGCGGTTGTTTGTTGGCCCTACTGTGGTCACGCCGATTGAATTGCATCATGTGCCGGGGATCGTTTTTTCGGTTGTCTGCCTGATCATCTTCAGCGGCATCGTCAGTGATGTCGCAGTTCGATTTCGCCGCTCTCCGTCATCTCGCAGTATTCGCGAGCGTGCCGTCGGTTCATCCGGCTGAGGCGTTCGATTCTTGAAGTTCCTTACGTGGTTTGGGCTCGATTTCGTAGTCTCATTTTGACGCCCCGGCTGAATATAAGCTTGGGCGAACTTAGAGGCCCCTGACCGGAGATGCCTATGAAGACCCATCGCGATGACGTACTGACATTTGAGTATCCCGAACATTTGAAGCAGAAGCGGGGGATGTACTATTTTGAGTCGAAGAATCGCGATGGTGTCTTGGAGATACTGACTCTCGAGTTGTCTTCTGACAACGCCGAAATCGACGATATTCGAGATTTCATTTTGAACACGCCGGAGGTGAGCGACGATACCGTCGAGCTCACAATCGTTCGGCGCGGAGAGTCGGGGATTCGGGCTGGTATGGTTGAGTTGCTGCTGCGAACACAGTGCCGGGTCCATGACCAGGATGGTTATGATTGGGAAATGATGTTCCCGGTTGGCAACATGATGGCCAACGTGAGCATCGTTAAGACGCCCGGAAATCATGAAGAAGATCAACCCATCTGGGAGCAGGCGATTCGAAGCATTCAACTATCGGGTGGCGCGTCTGATGAGGCGAGCGATCAAGGTATGGCGATGGAGGATGCTGGCGGTGGTGGAGTTGTCCTCGTGGAGTCTGATGAGCATTCACCACACGTTCTCCTGCCGGTGTCGCTGTGCGACGAGTGGCGGGGATTGAGCGAAGATGACGTGATGGCCGACGGGTTCTTTGACCCATTCGCGGTTCTGGACGAAAGCACCGATGTCGGGGTGGCGCTGGGCGTACCCGAAGCGTTTGGGCTCATACCAATTGGGCAAGGGACTGCTCTGGTGGTGGCTGGGTCGCTGGCAACGGTATGCACCGTCGATGAATCAACCGGCTACCTGCGTCTCGCATCGATGAGCGAAGGAACGGGCGATGAAGCCGCGCAGGTTGACGCAGCGCTAGCCCCCGGTGGCAACGTGACGTTTGCCGATACCGGAAAGCAATGGGCGGTCGATGAAGAACGATTGCTGCTGTTCGACGCCATCGGTTCAGAACCTTCGGCGGATGGGCAAGCAAACATGGTCCGAGTCAAGCCAGCAACGTTTCGACTCTTCTTCGCCGAACAGGAAGTTGAAGGTGGGTTCGGGTGCATGGTTCATATTCTAGAGTTACGACCGCAGGCGTAAGCACTGAATGAGGTCGCGTGATGACCGCTCAGTTTCTCATCGAAAGTACGTTTCGCATACGGGGTCGAGGCCTCGTCGTGGCTGGCAAAACTGTCAGCGGCACGATCGAGGAGGGTATGACGTTCACGCTCCCAACGATCGACGAACCCATGGTCATCGAATCGGTCAAAATGATCAGAAGCGTGCAACCCACCCGCTACGATGAAGGGTTGTTCTGCAAGGAAGTGAGTGAAGAAAACCAAGCCGCCTGGAGCAACCTGGACATCTCTGGATTGGAAATCACAGTCGGGTAGTGGCTCGTCGAACTAAGATTAAACGCATGAAAATGAAATCGGTGGTGACAATATGGAGTTATCGCCTAGTCGTCGCTGGCTTCGTTCTGCATATTCTCGATTTCCTGCAGAATCATCTGTTGATGACTGGCCAGCTTTCCACCGGCAATTTCTTTGAATTGATCTGACGTCACGAATCCGACCCGTTTCTTGTGGGCGCAGATTAGGGCGTGCTCTCGCTCTTGAGACGCGAGTAAATCTTCCCTGCTTGTTATGCGAATTGGCTCGACGCCGTGATCGAGCATTATTTCTGCGTTCATTCGGCGATGTGTGTCGAGTAGTTCTTCGAATGACGTATCAACTGGCAATCTGTTCTTGGTTATCTCTGGACACGAGGTTATGCCTGGGCGGCCCAGCGTATTTTCTGTATTAAGAAATGTGTGGTTCGAGTATTCGGTTCCAATATCGATCGTCTTAATATTTCTTCCGATACTAGTACTTTTGCTGAATCGCGAGATAAGCCCCATGAGAATCCCCGTCAAGCCGCGAATCTTGACATGGTAAGCCGCGGCGGTGGTCGTGGAATCTTTGCTAACGAAGCATCGGATGAAGGTTCTCGTGTTCGGATAGATCCGACTCATTGAGAGAGATTCGACGTCTGCAACAAACCGAAATCCCGCTTTCGCCATGTTTTCGGTTGCTTCGTCATAGAACGATCGGTCCAGCCATCGAAACTCGTCGGGTGAGGCATCCACGAACGCCAACTCGCCGCTGTACAAACTCTTCGCTTCCTGGAGTATCTTCTTGGCACTGCGTTGCGATGCCTTTTTCATTGGTCGATCGCCGACGTAACGCTTTCGGAGACGCTCCAAGAGGATGTAAAATGGAATGATAATTGCAAGGGTAATAAGGCCACTCAGAATAAATGAGGGTACTTCAAGCATTGGTATCGGGCCCGCTAGACTCTTAATGGTGAGCCTTCGTTGCAGAAATCAGGGTGCGCTCGCTATAGTTTATATCTAGCCATGCGCACGCAGGTGTTGCTGATTACACATCAGTCCCATCCTATTCGACCGATTCTGTTACTTCAATTCAAAACTGATGTGTACTCACGAGTTGCGCGCCGCTTGGGCGTAGACTCAGGCGATTGATGCCAACGGGCGGATGGCGTTGACCAGGTCTTCGGTTTGGTATTTTTTTTTCAAATCGAACGGTAGCATCACGCCGTGGTTGTGGTCGCTGGCGATGATGATGAGTCTTTTGCCCACCACGTCGTAGCCCGTCTCTTGCGGCTGGTGTCCGCAGATGAAATTATCCACGTCGAAAATCTGGGCGAGATCGTTGAGTTGTTTCTCGGTCTGATGGCGGCCCCACACGAGTTGGTAGGCGCTGCCGCCGTCGCCGATGTCTTTTCCTCTGGGGGCTCGCTTGAGGACGGTGGGGTCGAAGGTGCGCATCATGTCGGGGCTTGGTAGTGAGTGCGTGATCATCACGCGGTTGGATGTTCGGACGGCCAGCGGATAGGACGCGATAAAATCGAGCAGTGCGTCGGCGACAATGATGTATGACTCGCCGTAGGTCTGGCGCATCCCGGCTAGGAAGCTATAGGTCACGACTCGGCCCCCCTTGGTGATGTCTTGTTCGATGAGTTGGGCGAGTTCGTGGTTGCTTTGAATGAAGTGTACCTGGTCTGGGTATTCGGTCTTCCACCGGGCGGCTTCTAACAAGACTTCGTGCGACATGTCGTGGGCGTCGATGCCTTGGGGTTCTTCGTGGATGATTTCGTGGAGGACGATGTGGCGGGCCGGCGCGTGTTCGAGGTCGCAGTACTTGACGATGCGCTCGAAGTTGCGGCGGTGGCCATGAATGTCACCGGTGACGACGAGTTGCCCGTAGTTGGGGAGCACGATGGTCGAGCCTTGCAGGCAATCCTCAGCCCGATTGAGTTGAGCGGCGGCGCGATAGGTGTCGGCGTCTTGTTGAATTCTCTGGGCTAAGTCGGTGCTCATGCGTGTCGAAGTTTCCAGGTGATGATTCGTTTCCAGGTGGTTATTCATACTCACATCGTACGATTGAATACGTCGCTCAAGGGTTCAATAAACGTTAGGTTTGTGCCAGATTCCGGCGGATTTTGCAATTACTCCACGAGATCGATGCCGTCAGATTCAGCTGATTGACTTGCCCGCTTGCTGGCTTTTAGATCTTCCAGTTTCTTCCGCCAAAGATTTTGCACGGTCTTGAGGCGGTTATCAACTTGAATCATATCGTTGGGTCGATCTTGCGGGTTGGACTTGCAGCATTCCATGATCAGTTGGCTCAATGCCAGCGGAAATTTATCGTTGATCTCGCGCGGCGATCGCGGTGCGTCGGCGCGGCTGATATCTGCAGCCGACGTTCCGGCGATTTCCGTCGGATAGTTGATGCCGGTCAAAGCCCAATACATGGTGGCGCCGAGGTTGTACACGTCGGTGCGCTGATCGAGATTTATGCGGCGAACTTGTTCCGGCGCGATGTAATCGGGCGTGCCCTGGATGCGTTTCTTGCGGTGTCCGATGGGGCAGCTTTGTCCGAAGTCGATGACTTTCACCACACCGTTGCGACCCAAGAGGATATTGTTGGGCTTGATGTCGGCATGGACATGACCGCTTTGATGAAGGGCGTGCAAACCGGAAGCGACTTTGCGGAAAATCGCAAAAAAATGTTCCAACCGATTGGGGCGATGTTGCTCGACGGTCAGCCCTTCGATGTACTCCATGACCATCAAGACTTCGACGGTTCGCAGCATCTTCTTGTTGCGATGAATCGAAATACACTGGCGAATGTGGGCATGCTCGAGCGGGTGGCAGACCTCGTATTCGGTTTCGACCTGTTCGATGAAGCGCTGGTCATCGGGTTCGCGGCGGACGACGCGCTTGAGGGCGTAGTGTTTTCCGGTGGCTTGGTGGACCACGCGATGGATGACCGACCGCGCACCTTGGCCCAGGACTTCAATCGAACCGTATCCGGGTAGCAGATCAGCCAACCCCAGTCTCCCTTCCCGCCTGACACATACCGTGTTGGACCGAAATCCCCCAAACCCCTCAGCTTCCGAGCATAAGTACGGCGCTTATCATAGTCATATTGGCCCCCTCGTCTATTTGCGGAATACACCCAGTTTGACGCGGGTCAGATGCTCAATCGTTCCAGTCGGTCAGACAATCCGCCGCGACCGATCACGATCAATTGATCGTCAACGTCAATGACTTCTTGCGGTCCGGGTCCGAAGACTTGGCGGCCATCGGCACGTTTGATAGCCACGACCATGACGTCAGCCCGCTCGCGGATGGCGGAATCTTTCAGCGCCTTGCCAGCCAGCGAGGATTGATCATCGACTTGGTACTGAGCGATTTCGATGTCAACGCCCTTGGCGGCCATGTCGGCGAAGTCGACGACATGCGGGCGGCGCAAGAGACCGACAGCTTTGTTGGCACCGATGGTTTGGGGGCTGATGACGGCGTCGGCGCCGGCGCGTTTGAGCTTGGCTTCGGTCGACTTTTGCTCGGCGCGGGCGATGATCTTGAGCGTGGGGCAAAGACCCCGGGCAGAGAGGGTGACATAGACGTTGTCGGCATCGCTGGAAAGGCACGTGACCAGTGAACTAGCGTACTGAATGCCGGCTTCTTCCAAATCGTAGTCGTCCGTCGCATCGCCTTGAACGTGAAGCATCCCGCGCTCTTCAATTTCTTCGCTCATGATGGGATCGAGGATCACGCAATCGACGTCTTCGCGAACGAGTTGCAAGGCGATGTTCGAGCCCATGCGACCATAGCCACAGATGATGGTGTGGCCACGCAGCTTGTGGATTCTATCTTTCATTCGCAATCGCTCCCTATGTGAACGTAGCTCGCCGCCCACGACGATTGAAACAAGGTTTGCGATCGAAATGGCGACCGCGCTGTACCCAACGATGATGATGCAGATGGTCAGAATGCGTCCTGAGTCGTCCAAGGGGAAGACTTCATTGTAACCCACCGTCGAAAGCGTAATGACGGTCATGTAAAGTGAATCGAGAAACGGTTGATGTTCCAACACCATGAAGCCGGCGGTTCCGGTCATCTGCACGAGCAGGAGGACCGAGATCGAAATGAATAGACGTCGGCGTGGGCTCATTGTTGCGACTTCCGGTCGGCATCATTTGGTGTTGTGGCTGCCGGTGCGTGCTCAAGAATGGCGATCATCAACACGACGAAACAGCACTGCGCAAAGAGTAACGCGGCGAATGACCAGTCTACACGCGGTACGATGATTGCGGAAATGCCAGTTGCGCCGGTGGCGAGATAAATCGTGCAGACGGCTGCTCGAACGCTCATCCCGCGACGCACGAGGCGATGGGAAAAATGGCGCTGGTCTCCGCGAAACGGACTTTCGCCAACGCGAAGCCGATGAACCGTCACGCTGATCACGTCGTAAAGCGGAACGGCCAACACGATCAACGGAACCAGCACGCCGACGGGGGCCAATCCCTGCTCTGGGTCGTAAAACGTGGTCAAGATCGTGAGGATCGCCAGCAGGTATCCCACAACCATACTGCCCGCGTCGCCCATGAATACTGATGCCGGCGCGAAGTTGAACATCAGGAATCCAAGCAGCGTTCCCACCAACACCCAAGCCATGATCGGGACGAAGATTTGCCCCGTCTGCGTGGCTGAACAAGCGAAGATGCTGGCTGCAATCGCCGCAACGCCAGCACTTAGCCCGTCCATGTTGTCGAGGAAGTTGAACGCATTGATGATGAAGACGATCCAAAACACGGTCACCGTCGTGGAGACAACGGGCCCCATGGCCTCGACGGCTCGGACCTTGGAAATCAGCACGATCGCCAGCG
>BQJS01000139.1 GCA_021604825.1 Phycisphaerae bacterium
GTTGACGACGATGAATAATCTAGCCGATTTTATGTTTGAACGCGGCAATGTTAAGGAGGCCGAATCGTTGCATCGACGTGTTTTGAAGATCAGTCGAAAAGTCCTCGGGCCTGAAAATCAAAGCACGTTGATCACGCAGAACAACCTAGCCCGTACACTTCACGAGCAAGGCGAGCTTCTTGACGCCGAAAAACTCTTTCGGGAAGTATTGGAGATATACACCAAAACGCGCGGTGAGGATCATCCGGCGACGCTCCTCGCGATGGGCAATTTGTCCGGCGTTCTTGACGATCAGGGCAAAGTCGAAGAAGCCGAAATGCTCGCCCGTCGAGTGGTGGCTGGTACGCGAAAAAACGTCGGCGAAGAGAGTCCCCAGACACTGGTCGCCATGAACAACCTTGCCAGTCTACTTCGTGATCAAGGAAAACATGTAGAGGCCGTCAAGCAATACGAAGAAGTCCTACAGATTGCCGACCGGGCGCTGCCGAAAGGGCACTGGATGTCGTGCGTGTTCGAAGGAGCGATGTCCAAGTCGTTGATCGCATTGGAAGAACTGGATCGGGCTGAAAAGCAGTTGCTTCATGCGTTCGAGTGCTTGCGCGACACGATGGGCGTCGAGTATCGCCACACGCAGGTTATGGTCGAACGTTTGGTTGAGCTTTATGAATTGCGAAATCAGCCCGAGCGTGCGGAAGAATACCGAAAGCACTTAATTGTGAATGACCCTCCCGAATAACGGGCCAATCCTCGTTCAAATCCGGTTGCAGTCGCCCGGGTGCCCCGCCCTTCAGGGTGGGGGACTGACGCGCTCAAAACGCTCCTGAACACCTCAATCTATCCCCCCGATTCACCCAGCATTTTCTCAATCAAGTTATCAATCGCGCCAACCATTTCCCGATGGGATTCACCCGTCGCCGGTCCGTAATAACCGCTGTAGACCGCGCGAACGTTGCTATGTCGATCCAGAAAAATCATCGTCGGATAGGATCGCAGTTTGTCGATGAGCGGCACGGCTTTGGCGATTACTTCTTTGTCGGCGATCCCGCCATAGAGGATCGGGTATTTCACTTCGTTTCGCTTGATGAAGCGGCGAACCAACTCGGTGTCGCGCTTGACATCTCCGGTGTATTCAAACGCGAGGCTGATGATGCTCAGCCCCTTCGGGCCGTACTTCTCATGCAGTTCGTTGAGATGGCGAGCCGCATCGTGGCAGTTGGGACACCACGTTCCGAAGATCTCAATGATGCGGGCGTTGCCTCTGAACTTGGGGTCGTCGAGCGAAACCATCTTGCCGTCGAGGTCGCGGTATTTGAGCGATGAAACGTCCACCTGCTTGCTCGAATCGACCTTCTCGAAACCGTCGGGCAGGGTGGCTGACGCATCGCGCTTTGCGGTCCACGCTTCGTGCCAGGTGTCGCGCGACCAGAAGTCGCCCTTGAGTGTGCCGTCAGGTTGCACTGTTGCATCGAACAGAAACGCATGGCCACCATCAAACACCGACAGTCGCAAACGACCGGCTTCGTAGCTTCCGGCAAGGTATCGATAATCACCCGTCGTCGTCAGGAACGTTCCATGTACGATGCCATTGGCAAGCTGTTTGAATTCGCCGATCGCCGGGGTCTTGTCTTCGCCAAACAAAGCCGCCCATCGCCCGTCGATGGTTTTGGGTAGGGCGTCATTTGCGGATTTGGTCTCAAGCGGTTTGAATCGATAACCCGGAGAGGCTGTCAGCGTGCAGTCGAGTCGCGCCCATTTGTCCTTGCCCGCCCGTCGCCGCCAATGCCCCTTCGCTGGCACGGGAAGCCAGCCGTCATTGAGATTCGCCGATCGGTCGGCAGACAATTCGATTCGCGCGTCATAATGATCGATCGCAAGAATGATCCGCCGCCCCTCCGTCCGAATCTCAGAAACCTCAAACCGCTCGCCGCCATTGTCAACAAAGCCAACCAAATCACCCGGCTCACCACCTTCCCGCTCACCGACATAAAGAACAAAAGGGAGCTCCCCGCCGGGCGAGGCCAGCACGACGCGGTAGGCGGTGAGGTTTTCTTCTGCGCTGGCGAAGTTTGCGATCAGAAGCAGGGTGACGACAACCGGTATCGATTTAATTTTGTGGTTCATGCCGGTATGCTAGTATCAGACCGACGCGCGGGCAAAATCATTTCCAGCCCGGAATGCGACGGGGGTTTCCTCCGCCGGATTCGATCGAAAGGGCCAACATCTGTCATGCAGCTTCGATTCACCAACAACGCGAAACGCTTCGAAACCGACCTACCCACGGATGTAGCCGAGGCGATGGAGAAAGTCGGCGACGTATTCGAAGCCGCCGGCGCCCGACCCTGGCCCGACGAGGACGACGATTGGGATTGCGTCGTAAATGTCGAGGAATTGCGCAAGGCGTTGGCCGACTTTCGAACCAAGTTTCGCGAGCAGCAGAAGGAACCGGCATACATCTACTTGATGAGCTTTCGAAGTCTTCATGGTGAGGGGCATACGCATCCAGACTACGGCGGGATTAGCGGGTTTAGAATAAACGGTGATCCACACTTTCTTCGCTGCGGCTATGAAGAATGCACACTCATCCACTCGGTAATCGATGCGGATGGGACAGGTCGGGACGTAGAACGACGGGACGTTCGCCATCTGTCAGTGATCGAAACCGACGATTGGGGTCCGATCTACATCACCAAGAAGAAAGCCCAAGGCTCCGTGCAGAAATGGGTCGCGAAGGTGCTGCGGAAACTAAAGCCGATGGAAGGCGATGTCGTCGTCGAATTCGCATAGAGAGACGCGAAGGGTGGCCCACCTCTTCAGAGGTGGGGGAGGCGATGATCGTCACTGTCGATGATTCGAAAGCTTTACCTGACGCCACACGCCACACAAATTTCAACGTCTAAGTCTTGATCGCGCGTTTTGTTCAACGCTCTTTCGACGCATTTGGACGGATCATCGGTTCCCCCATGTTCGGAGAACATGGGCCACCCTTTGGCGCTTGCGCTGGTCGATCTATGTCGGCAGGATTGGCAGCAGGGCGTCGTCTTGCTTTGGTTTTGGCGGTGGGGCGTCGCGGTGGATTTCGTTGTATAGCGTGTCGCGTTCTACGGGTTGGCAGTTGGCTTCGGCGATCATCCTTTGGATTTTGTCGATGGTCAGTTCCTGGTGCGTGCCGGTGCCTTCGCGCTTGGTGATGTCGTAGTAGACCACAGTTCCATCCAAATCGTCCACGCCCCAGTTCAGCGAAACCTGGGCCAGCTTGGGCGTCTGCATGATCCAGAAGGCTTTGACGTGGTCGAAGTTGTCTAGCATCAAACGGGCGATGGCCAGCGTTCGCAGGTTCGTCAAACCGCTCGGGCCCGGAAGGTGCGAAAGCTCGCTGTTGTCGGGAATGAACGGCAGCGGGATGATCGCGTTGAAGCGGGCTGGTCGACTTGCGATGGACTCGTCCTGATGCTCGCGCAGCTTGATCAAGTGTTTGATCCGCTCAGCCGGCGTTTCGATGTGGCCGTAAAGCATCGTCGCGTTGGAATACATGCCGATCGAGTGGGCGGCACGATGCACTTCAAACCAGCCAGCCTCCCCGACTTTATTCTTATAGGCCTCTTCGTGGACGCGGTCGTCAAAGATCTCCGCACCGCCACCGGGAAGCGAACCCAACCCGGCATCGCGCAGTTGCGTTAAGACCTCTTCGATGGAAAGCTTCGGTTTTGTGATCCGCGTGAAGTGAATGATCTCGATGGCGGTAAACGCCTTGATGTGGATGTCCGGGGCGGCTGACTTGATCGCCCGACACATGTCGAGGTAATAATCGAATTCAAGCTTCGGGTGCAGCCCGCCCACGATATGCACTTCGGTCGCGCCGTAGTCTGCGGCTTGCTTGGCCCGCCCCGCGACTTCTTCGATCGAAAGGGCGTAACCGTCCTCCGCCCCATCCTTGGTCCAGGGTCGATAAAACGAACAAAACTTGCAACGCAGCACGCAGTAATTTGAATAATTGATGTGGCGGTTGATGTTGTAATAGGCTTTGCGGCCGTTCTTCTGCTCCCGAACGTGGTTGGCTAGCTCGCCCAAGAGGTGAACGTCGCAATCGGTGTAAAGGGCAAGTCCTTCGTCGAAGCTCAGCCGCTCGCCCGCGCGAACGCGATCGGCGATTTGGTTGATGTCCTGCGATGGATGGACGGTGTCTTTCAACTTGCGGCTGCCCTCTAATCACGTGGAAAATGACGCCGCAGACAAATCCATGCGGCGCGCAATCAATTATAGATGTTCTGGGATTATAGATGTTCTGGGGCGACAAACCAGCCATTCAAAAGATTTGAAATCGTAGGATTATACGTGCGGGAACGCAGTGTCGGCTGAAATTGCCGCGTGGTTTGGATGACTTCTGACATGGTCGGGCGTATGAATTCCCGGTGAGATTGGCCGGGTCTTGCCGATGGATTTAGGGTGAGCGTTTGCAGGAGATATTGCGTTGGGTTCTGAGCGGGGACATCAAAATCGAGCGAAGTTCCGGCGGATGCGCTGGTTTGCCTCGGGGGCGGTGCTGGCTGCCTTCGCGATCTCGAGCGGGACCGTGTATCTGCAAATCAAGCAGCAGCGGGCGATCGAGTTGGAAATCGAAAACAAGCGCCTGGTACACGAGCAGGAGGAACTCGCCCGCAAGAACCGAGCCCTGGCCCTCCAAGCCGAACGACTCAAGCGAGAGAAAGCCCAACTCGACGACGTCATCGAGCGATTGGACGTGGAGGAGCGCGTGGCTGAGATTGAGGTGCTTCAGCAACATCGCAACGCCCAAGGCGATTTGCAGACGGTGGTCCGTTTCACCGAATTCGGTCGCGGTGGAAAGCGATTGGCGCCATTGGTCTTTGGCGTACCCAGCGACACGCCGCACTTCGACGCACTGGTCATTAAATTTGAACGCGACTACGTCAAGCGCGGCGACGCTTTGCGCGGTCACAACCTCGCACTGTTTCGGCGCGTCTATGGCGACACCCAATCACCCAACAGCGGGTATTGGATCGGTGAGCGCAGCGGTGTGCCCGACCTGTATCGCATCGCCGAAGAACCGACCGAGTTCGAATTGAACCTGTGGGGCGAATTCTGGGAATACGCAGCCAACCCCGATAAGGCGGCGGATGCCGGGGTGCGCGTGGCCCAAGGCGAGTCGGTGTACGCTCCGATGAAACCGGGTGAACTGTGGCGACTGTCGCTTGATGCAGGTGGGGGGTTGAATCTCAAGAAACAGTCGCCCGAAACCAACGACACTCAATTCAGCGCGGCCGATGCTGCGCAATTGTCTGCCCCGTCGCCGTTGAATGACGTTGATGGCGGCGCATCTCGCACCGAGTAATTCCGCCGTCGCTGGATTCCCGCGTGCGCGGGAATGACGGGCTATCGGGCATGACGCTCTTGGTTCTTTCAGTCTCGTTTGACCACCCCATGTAAAGACTCATAAGATGCCACCATGGCTTTGGCAGATGGTGCATTTTTTCGAGCGACTTCGAAGGTTTACGACGATCCTGCCGACTACGGCATAACGCCCGAGGATGTCCTGATTCCGACGACCGACGGGAAGGCGCTGCATGGTTGGCTTTTCCGGGCGAGCGAACCGGTGGGTACGATCGTGCATTGTCATGGCAACGCGGGCAACATCACCGCCCACTTTCGATTTGTTCATTGGCTGCCGGCGTGTGGTTGGAACGTGCTTTGTTTTGATTACCGCGGGTATGGCCGATCGGCAGGTAAGATTAGTCGCGAAGGCATGATCGACGACGCGGCGGCTGGCATTGAATATGCGCTGAAGCATCCTGACATCGATCGGCTCCGCGTTTGTGTTTTTGGTCAGTCGATCGGTGCGTCGTCAGCAATTGTTGCGATTGCCCGCGAACAATTTCCGTTGGCTGGCATTGTGCTGGACGGGCCGTTTTCATCGTACCGGCGTGAGGCGCGATTTGTGACGCGGCGGGTGTGGTATTTGTGGAGCGTTTCGGGTTTGATTTCGCGGTACCTCATCAGCGACGATCATTCTGCGATCGATTCGGTGACTGACCTTCCGCATGTTCCGAAGTTGTTTATTTGCGGAACCGACGATCACATCGTCGAAGCGCAGCAAACCATCGACTTGTACGAAGCCGCACCGGATCCCAAAGACCTATGGGTGATTCAAGGCAGTCGTCACACTGAGGCTGTTACTGGCGAGATACCGGGTGGGCGCGAACGCGTACTTGAGTTCTTCAACGGTTGCGTACCCGATCGGCCGTCAATGCCGCAAGGTCAGGATGTGGCAGTGGTGCGCGACCGTCGCTGAGCATGGCGATGGCTTTGGGGTAGGCGACGCATTCCTTTTGAAACACCTTTGCGGCTAGCGTTTGTGCATCATCACTCGGATCAATAGCGACGGTTTCCTGCAGAAGAGTCGGTCCGTGATCGTATTCGTTGTCGGCATAGTGAACCGTGCAGCCGCTAGTCGTTTCGCCAGCAGCCAGTACGGCACGATGCACATGGTTGCCGTAGTATCCCTTGCCACCATAGGCCGGCAAAAGCGCCGGGTGAATGTTGACAACCCGTCCTGCGAATTCCGGCGGAATGTTCCAAAGCGAGTAGAACCCGCACATGCAAACGAGATCGCACTTTCGATTGCGAAGAGCGTTACCAATCTGATCATCAAACGCACATTGCGGCTGACCGGCGCGCGACACGATTTCAACGTCAAGCCCCACCGCGCGGCATCGTTCAATCGCCGGCGCGTTTTTGCGAGAGCATATCACCACGTCGATGGAAGCGTTCAGGGTGCCAGCGCAAATCCGTTCGGCGATGTTCAGCACCGTGCGGCCACCACCAGACACGAGCGCTCCGATACGAAGCGGTGATCGCGATGGACCGGTCTCGGTCATTTGATTCTTTCCCGAAGGAATTCGAGCGCCCGATTCCAGGTCGGGTCTTTTTTCCTGTAAACATCCGACGCGACTTCGATGGGAATGTCGGGCGCGACCCCCTTGCCTTCAAATGGTTCTTGATCCGGTGTGAGGGCCACCCATCGCGAATATGAAACGCTGACGTCCACGCCAGGCAGCTTGAACGATTTGGGATTGCCCGATGAACCGCGGGTCGTTTCGCCGATCGTGGTGACGTGCGGTTGACAATCGAACATCAACACCAACGCCTCACCGCTACTCATGCAGCGATGACCGATCAGACACGCGACGGGTTTCGTGAACGGTTTGTCGCCGGCGGATAGCGACCGCGTTCGCACCGGGCCGAGGGCGTGCCCTTCAAGTTTGACGCGATATCGCTGGGCGGCATAGATGCGTTCCTTGTCGTTGAATGCCGATGCGATGGGGCGGGCGAGCAACTCGTTTCCGCCGGAACACCCGGGTCGCAGATCAACGACAAACGCGGGCACGTCGGCAAGTCGTTGGATGGCTTCGACGGTGCACCCAACGTTGACGGGGTTGGCTTGGGATTGATTGAGGATGCCGACGTATCCAAAACCGTCGGTACGGGTCTTGCCGACGATGGCGAAGTCACCGCACTCGACGACCTGCGTTAAATCCTGCCGCACGACCATGGAATTCCAATTGCGCCGCCAGGGGATCGAGTGCGTGCCGACGCGGCCACCCGGTCCGTCGATGCTGATGTGCATGTCTTCAAGCTTCGACAGACATTCGCGAAGCGTGGCGACGAACTGATCGGTCGACTTCGCGGCAGCACACTTCGGCAAGTACGTCGTCCGGAGTGCGTTCCAATCGACATCCGGTTTCAGCGCGAAGTAGCTGTAGTTGCGGTCCATGTCCTGCCAAAGGGCGTCGAAGGCGGTGGCGTACGCGTTGGTGGTTACATCATCGGGCGACGGGTCAGCCGAGGCAGCAGGTAGGGCGATGCCAAGAAACAACATTGGCATCAGGATTCGCCTGGGTTTCAAAAATTCCGATAGCATTGTGTTTCACCGACGATTGCACTGTTGTGGGTTTTTGGGTTCAATTGATTCAGTTTCTTGAACTTAAGAATTCCAAGTTACCGGGCAAACATTTCCAGGATACCAACATCATGTCATCCATTTCTCGAATCACGCTACTGACATTGGCTTGCTCGTGCGTCTCTACGGTTGCATTCGCTGACGAGGCGGCGACCCGACCCAACATCATCTTCATCATGGCCGACGATCACGCGTCGCACGCCATGAGTTGTTATGGCAGCCGCATCAACAAGACGCCCAACCTCGATCGCATCGCCAACGAAGGCGTCAAGTTCGTCAATGCGTTCTGCACCAACAGCATCTGCTCGCCATGCCGCGCGGTTGTTTTCACCGGAAAGTACAGCCACGTCAACGGGGTGCTGGACAATCGCGATGTCTTCGATGGTTCTCAGCCAACCTTCCCGTCGATCTTGAAGGCGGCGGGCTATGAAACCGCGATGATCGGCAAGTGGCATCTGCACAGCGACCCGGTCGGTTTCGACTATTGGAAGATACTGCCTGGCCAAGGCAAATACCACGATCCCGATTTTATTGAAATGGGCAAGCGATTCACGCAACCGGGCTACGTCACCGACATCATCGGCGAGGACACCATCAACTGGATTCGCAACCGCAAGTCCGGCAAACCGTTTTGCCTTATCAGCCACCACAAAGCCCCGCATCGCCGATGGCAACCGCACGAGCGACACAAGAAGATGTTCGCCGGAAAGGAATTCCCCGAACCGGAAACGTTTGGCGACGATTACAAAACACGTGGCACCGCCGCCCACGAACAGGAGATGACCGTCGAACACGATCTCGACGAAACCGATCTGAAGATGGACCCGCCCGACGGATTGACTGGTGAAGCGCTGAAAAAGTGGAAATACAACCGCTACATGCAGGACTATCTCGGGTGCATCGCCGCGATCGATGAGAACGTTGGCCAAATGCTCGACTATCTCGACGAGTCGGGCCTGTCGAAGAATACGATCGTGATCTACACGTCGGACCAGGGGTTTTTCTTGGGCGACCACGGTTGGTATGACAAGCGGTTCATGTACGAAGCGGCGTTCCGCATGCCGCTGATCGCCCGTTTCCCGAAAGAAATCAAACCGGCAACGGAAGTTGAGGAGATGGTATTGAACCTCGACATCGCCCCGACACTCTTGGATATCGCCGGTATAAAGATCCCCGCCGAGATTCAAGGGAAATCGTTTCGATCCGTGATGAAGGGCGAGCCAGACAAGGATTGGCGAACGTCGGCGTATTACCATTACTACGAGTACCCAGCATGGCACATGGTCAAGCGGCACTACGGTGTGCGGACCGAGCGATACAAACTGATTCACTTTTATTTTGATATCGACGAGTGGGAGCTATACGACCTCAAGACCGATCCACACGAGTTGAACAATATATACGAAGACCCCGCCCGCCAGGATTTGATCAAAGAGTTGAAGGCGGAGTTGAAGCGTCTGCAAAAGCAGTACGGCGATTCGGATGAACTCGCTCAGGAGATTCTAAAGAAAGATCTCGAAAACGAGGCGATCAGAAAAAGAGTCCGCAAGAAAGCCGAAGAGCGCGAAGCAAAACAGAAGCAAGCCACAAAAGACAAGACCGAGCCAACGGAAAAGAAGTAAGCAGATATGAAAATTAGCGCGTAGGGTGGGCCGTGCCCACCAATCTGTTTACCTTGTGACCAGCGGTGGGGACGGCCCACCCTACATTTGCGGTAAGGAACATTTTCCGTGAATCTTCCCCAACAAATCGCCAGGCACTTTCGCGAAATGCACGAAGGCGGAAGCATGACCGGGGTGCATCTGTATGGCCAACTCGAAGGTGTCACATTCGAGCAAGCCACGAAGAAAATGCACGACTTTCACACCATCGCGGAACTGACGTACCACATCAACTACTACATCAGCGCAGTCGTAAAGGTCTTGCAAGGTGGCCCACTAGACGCCCACGACAAATTCAGCTTCGATTGCCCACCAATCAATTCCGAAGATGATTGGCAGCAACTGCAAACCAAATGCCGCGCCGATGCAAAAGCGTTCGCGCAGCTTGTGGAGGCCATGCCCGAACCGCAAATGGATAAAGCCTTCGCCAACGCCAAATACGGCACGTGGCATCGCAACCTAATGGGCCTTATGGAACACACGCATTACCATCTCGGTCAAATCGCGCTGATCAAGAAGTTGGTCACCGCGCGGTAGGTCGGTGACCTGACCAACCAAGCTCAACGGTCCAGAAAAAAACAGGGCTATAGGATCATGACGAGCAATAAATTCCCTAATGACAATGCCCGGCATGATCTGCCAATCCCAACCGGAAGTTACAGGTATGGGATATATGGTGCGATTTGGGGTCCGTTCATTCTTCTGTTTAACGGAGCCGAAATCCCATTCTGGTTGCTCGGCGTACTCATAGCGCCCGTAGTCGTCGGTTGGATTAATCCGAATAAGCGCTTGTTGTGCGCTTGGATGTTCAACTTTGCGTTCACCTTCATGCCCGCTCTATTCTTGGTGCTTCCGAAAAGGACTTCTCCGATAATTGGCGATTCAAAGAATTTGGTAGTTTGCTTGATCTCAGCATTTTTGTTCGCGACGGTCACTTCGCTTTCATCAACGTTGGTGGCCGGTCGAACAAATTCCAATTGATGTGCGCTGAAAGCGCCTTTAGCGTTCAACTTTGGGAGTGGCCAGCGGTTGGTCGGGTTTTCGGCCCGACAGGCCCATTCAAATTGAAGTTGGGTCGATGATTCGACCTGCGAGTGACTTGTAGTTGGAACTTATTGCGGCGACAATCGGTTGCGCGACTTCATTGTTCTAATTCACAGGCAATTCTCAGACGACAACGCGATTACCCATTCCAAGAAAACCTCACCCTTAACCAAAACAAAACACCTTGATTATCAAGCGCAAATACTGAGGGGATAGGATTCCGCACGTCGTCGGGGTGATGGTTGCCTCGGCGGCTTGAAACGCACATTCAACTCGGTCGCGAATCGACGCATGCGGCTGAGTTTTACGATACCTGTTTTGGAGGGGTCTAGTCGCGGGGAAAGAAGTCATCCTCTTGGGTCGGTGTTGAGCGGTGCGGTTTTCACACCCAATTGCTCACAACGCTTACCAGCAAAGCGCTCGCCATATACACGAATCGCACGCTTACGCCGGCCCCGACTTTTCCTGCTGCCTTGACACTGAGCATTCCTGATTTCAATTTACGATTCACGTAATCAGTAGGGTCCGCTGTGCGGACCATTCTTGTTGGGTTGCATATCGTGGTCGACTTGCATTGAAGGTCCGCACAGCGGACCCTACGTTTGCTCAAGGATGGGACACATGTGCTTTCCCCCGGATTCCCGCGTGCGCGGGAATGACGGCATGGGCACATCGCTGCGTTTGAACTTGGGACGTTCTAATGTTCGTGCGCGGATTCGTTCTCTTTCGCGAAGATGTTGATCTTCTGCCACGCGCCGCTGCTCCAGCGCCACCACAATGCCGCGCTCAGGAAGAGCAACAAAAACGTAGCCGCCGACCATGGTCCGATGCTGCCCCATTCGGGTTTAAGCGTGGCGATCGCCCATCCGCCGCCGATGACGATCACCCAGTGGCTGATGACGTAGAGCATCGCCGGCCAAAACGTATCGCCCGCACCGCGTAGCGCCGAGTTGTAAGTGATGCCCAAAGCGTCGGACACCTGGAAGATGACGGCGCAGATCATGATCCGCGCGGCGATGTCGATGACTTGCGGGTCGTCGTTGAACCATCCGACCAATTCACGGCGAAATTGCAGGTAAATGATGCTCAACGTCCCCATGTATACCACTAGGATCAGAACCGCGAATTTCGCGTAGCGCATGGCCAACTTCGGATTCCCCTGTCCGACGGCTTTCCCCACGAGCGACGAGAGGGCGATGCCCACTCCGATCGCCGGCATGAACGATATGCGCATGAACTGCCATGCCACGCTGCTGGCAATCAGGTCGGCGTCTTCAAACATGCGGCCGATGAGAACATTGACGAAGAGCATCCACACGACCACTTCACTGATCCACTGGAAACCTTGCGGTACGCCGACGCGGATGATCGATCGCATTTTTTCGCCGTCGATCCGCCGCGTTGTTCGCGAGGAGTAGGTTGCGTTATTCTTGTGGGCCAGAAATACCAACAGCAGCCGGACAAATCGATACGACACGCCAACCACCGTGCCCCAAGCTGCACCGGCGAAGCCCAATGCCGGGGTTCCAGCGAAGCCCAATGCCGGTATCGGGGCGAGTCCGAACATCAAAATCCAACTGACGGCGATGTTCAATATGTTGGCTTCAATCGCCGACCACATAGTCACTTTGGGTCGATGAATGCCATTGAAGAAACTCGCGAGCGCTTCACCGGCGATGGTCGGAGCGATCGACAGAATCATCACGTTGCAGTAGATCAATTCGAGTTCGGCGATGCGCTCGCTGTGCCCGATCCAGTTGATGACGATGGGAAACACGCCATAAAGTCCAAGGCACAGCGCGCTGTATGCGAAGCCCATGTAGATGCCTTGCCACGCGTAGGCGCTGGTTTCGGCATTTCGGCCGCGGCCCAGCGATTGCGACACGAACGTATTGACGATGCTGATCGTGCCCAGTCCGAGGACGATAAACGTCCACATGATCAGTTGCGCCGACATGATCGCGCCCTGCGCCGCGCCGTTGAGATCGTTGACCTTGTCCAGATGGGTGATCATGGTGAAGTCGGCCAGGTCCATGACCAGACGCGAACATGTGGTGATGACGATGGGGATCGACATCGCCAGCACGTTGCGAATTTCTTCGCGCCGTTGGGCGTTGGTGAGCTTTGATTCTAATTCGGGTTGCGACGTATTCACGCTTATTTCAATCCACCAGTGGCATCGCGG
>BQJS01000140.1 GCA_021604825.1 Phycisphaerae bacterium
CTCGTGTGTGACTACCACGCTGGTGACGCGCAGTTTTTGCGACAGGTCCATCATCAATTCATCGATCGCCGTTGAAGTGACCGGATCCAGACCAGCCGACGGTTCGTCGTAGAACAGAATCTCCGGATCGAGTGCGGTCGCCCGTGCCAATCCGGCGCGTTTCTTTTGTCCACCGGAAAGCTGCGAGGGCATCTTATCGCGATGGGCCAACATCTTGACTTGCTGCAGTTTCAAGGTGACGACAATATCGATGATCGATGGATCGACGTACGAATGCTCTTCAAGTGGTAGGGCGATGTTCTCAGCCAGCGTCAGCGAATTAAACAGGGCGCCGCTTTGAAACAGGATGCCGTAGCGCTTGCGGATGTCGTTGAAATCTTCTTCGCTTAGATTGGCAATGTCCGCGAGTTTGTCCATGTCGCGCGTACGAAATCTGATCGTACCGGAATCAATCTCGTATTCGCCGATCATGCAGTTCAGCAGGGTACTTTTGCCGCACCCGCTGCCGCCCATCACCACCAGCGTCTCGCCGCGATGAATATCAAACGTGACCCGATCGAGGACAACATGCGCATTGCCGTCCTGATCTTCAAACGACTTGCGCACATCGCAAAGCGAAATGACCACGTCTTCGTTGGCGGCATGAACCGTCATGCGATGCGTTCCTGTGGAAACCTACAAACCGAAGACATAAAAGAGAGACGTGAACACCGCGTCCATGCCGATGATGGCCACGATTGATTTCACCACGGTAGCTGTCGTCGCTTTTCCAACGCCGACAGCCCCGCCCGAAACCGTCAGCCCTTCGTGGCACGCGATCATTGAAACCAGCATGCCGAAAATGCAGGCCTTGCTCAAACCGGTCAAAAAGTCGCGCACCACGATCGCGTTCTGAGTTGAAGCCAAGTACGCCTCGGGCGAAATCCCAAGCGCCGCCCATGACGTCAGCAACCCTCCGGCGATGCCCACCGTGTCAGCAATGACAGCAAGCCCAACAATCATAATGGTGGTCGCGAGGAATCTTGGAACGATCAGGAACCGAATCGGATTGAGCGCATGGGCCCGCAGCGCTTTGACTTCTTCGGCTTCGACCATCGAGCCAATCTCTGCCGCGATCGACGCCCCGGCATATCCGCTCAACACGATGGCGGTAATCAACGGACCCAATTCGCGCACAATGGCGATCGCCACCACGTCGGCGATTTTTTCCAACTGACCGTAGCTTTCGAGCGTGGGAGCCAACTGAAGCGCGAGGATGCAACCGATGAACGCCTGAACCAGCACAACGATGCCGATGCTCTTGACGCCGACCCGAACCATCTGATCGACCAGCGAAGGCCAACCGAATTTCATTCGGCGGACAAATAGACCTTTCAATCCCCAACGGATGGTGTCACTGAGGAGGTAGGCCATCCCGCCAATGCTGCGGACAAACTGACCCATGTGATTGATAGACCGATCACCGACTGCCCCGACACTTTCGACGGCACTGCGGACTTTGGACGGTTTGAATCTTGAAGACGGCATCGACGGCGGGCCACTCACGAACCGAGTGCATCCTGCACGGAATCAAAAATCGGAAAGAACTTGTCGAGTTTGGTGATTTCAAAAACGCTTCGAACTTGCCGATTCATCCCGACAAGCGACATGCGCGATCCATTCTTCTTGCTGCGACGGAAGATATCCACCAGCGTCCCCACGCCTGCCGAATCGATGTACGTGATTTTCTGGAGATCGAAAACCCAATGTCCATCAGGTGTAGAATCGTATTCCAGCAACGACTTATGAAAATCGGGGGCGGAGTGAATGGTCAATTCGCCTGACATGGCTATCAGAACATGGTCGTTGTTGCGCGTTATTTCCTTGGCCAAACCGTTGTTCATTGATGAGCCGCGTCCTTTGGAGCATTTGCGATAGGGATTTCACCCCACGCCGTTTCGTTCACGAGTATTTTGGGTACGAATGACGGCCCACGCAATAGCCGATTCATCCGGCACTCTGCTCAACCGGCACTCTGCGATTCAGACGGGTCTTCCGGCGGGGCATCAGATCCTTCCGCGCTACCCTCGACGCTGTTGCCAGACCCATTTTTGCCAGACCCATTTTTGCCAGACCCGTTGGCCCGTTCCTCGATGTATCGTCGCCAGTTAGAGACTGCTTCCTGGCGTTGATGGCTACCGGCTGCGTAGTTAAATCCCAAACGTTCGCCGGTCAGTTTTTCCAATGCCACGATCGTGTACAGTCGAACCGCCGCGTCAACGTCATCCAACCGATTGACCAATGCTGGAAGCAATTCGGTGACTTGATCTTCGCCGATCGAATGGACGGCCCGAATTCTGTTGGCTGGATTCTTGGACTCCAGTTGGCGGGTTAGGGCGTCAACTCTGCTGACGCAACCCGACCCCGCAACAAGGCCTAGACCCGCGCTCAACACGAAGATTGCCCGTCGCAGGTTTGGCTCGCACAATCGTACAGAATCCCGGAAACCCCTATCATATTGCCAATAAAGTGATTATAAAAGCAAACGTCCCTGCTGCAACCGCAATATGACAGCTTCGTCGGAGATTAACATGCAGCGATCAACATTCTGGCAATCGTGTTTTGTCGTGGGTGCCCTCGCAACTTTCATCCTCGGTGTCGCAGGATGCTCCTCAAATCGGGGGGGCAATTTTGGAACGCAGACGCTCGACAGTGGTGGGTCCAACGATGAATTGCCCATCCTCGCCGAAGTCTCTCAGATACGATCCGGAATCGCAAAACCGCTTCGCATCGTCATTTACGACTATTCGTCGTTGGCCCAGTTTCCCTTGCTGAACCTGGACGTGGATTTCTCAACCCAGATGGTTTTGTTGGCTGCCATGGGGCCGGCATCCAGCGAGCATTGCGAAACCCGCATTGAGGACGTCTGGATCGAGGGCGGTGAAGTGCTGGTGAACATCACCGAGATCTACCCCGATGCCGACGCCAAGCGGACCCCCGCAATTGCCAGTCCGCTCCACGCGGTCGTCGTGCGGCGATGCGAACTTCCGGTCGAGGGATTCACCAGCCGCATCCCGAAGAATATCTTTCTTCACTAGGATTCGCTCACCGATGCAGACCGAGCCCTTCCATCAATCCGGCGGCATCGCCATCCACAGAATCGGCCTCACCGACTCACAATTCAATGAGGCGTTCTGCCTGGCGCTGACGGGCCGAGACACGGGCTCGCCTGACCTCGAGACCCATCGCCGCAATGTCGAGGACCTGGCAAAGTCAAACGGGGTCGTCCCCAATGTGTTCGTCGCCACAAACGCACGGAACGCATCTCTATCAGCCGCCTTGCATTTTGAGTCGCCGGGTCGAAGCGCGTTGATTCACTTAAGTCCGAATGTCGTAACCGGATCGGCGCAAGCAGTGACGCTCGAAGCCATCGTCCGCCACTCTGAATCGCGCAACCTCAATCTCTTGCAAACCTTACTGCATACCGGCGACAACAAACGGGCGCGCCTGATCGCCGACATGCAATTTCAATATCTTGCCGAGCTTATCTATATGGACTGTCCGGTTGTAAATTCGGGCATCGAAGAGCCCCATCTTGAAAGTCAATTTACGCTGATCACCTACAGCGCAAAGACAGAGCCTATGTACCTGCGCGCGCTCGAGTGCAGCTATCAAGACAGCATGGATTGCCCCGCACTGACTCCGCTACGCACGGCGTCCGACGCCCTCGCCGGCCACAAGTCGACCGGAATCTTTGATCCCAGCGGGTTTTACGTCATCTTGGCCAACGATGAACCGGCTGCAATTCTGCTGACTTCGACCGTGACCGACCGATCGGCGCTTGAGGTCGTGTACATGGGTGTGAGTTCTTCGGGGCGTAACCGTGGGTTGGGTAAGCTGTTGCTGTCATTGGCGAAGCAACGTGCATGCGCGTTGGAGCTTTCGAGCGTTACGCTTGCGGTTGACGCAATCAACATGCCGGCGCGGCGACTTTATGAGAAGTCGGGATTCATTGAACGTGCTCGGCGGCGCGCCTGGATTCGCTGTATTTAAAGTCGTTTTTTGAAAAGCGTCGCATACGATGTCACGCATCCACAGATTTTCAACAGCGGCAATTAACGTTTGTGCACAACTGTTGTTTTCAAAAATTTTTTCAATCGTTAACCACTTATCAGATTTGTTCTTCAGGCGCGCGATGCGGTGTGAAACACGTTTCACATTCAAAAACCTGTTGACCAAATCTTGAGATCTGTGTTACATTCCGCCTCTGTTGTTGAGCCAGTCTTCGGCCGGTAATGGCACCTGCCAGTACTGCCGCGCCGATTTCTTTTTATTGTCAATTTAACTTTCGATAACGCGTGAGTCGTTCAAACGGCAATAGCTTTGCCGCGCGCTGGAGGTGTATGCACAATGCTCTCATCGATTGCGGATTCAGTCTGTCAATTCGAAAACGCCATCGCGTCGCGAATCGGCGCGCAGGACTACAAACTTTGGTTCAAGAACGCCACGCGATTCACCATCGCTGATGAATTCGTGCGCCTTGAGGTACCCAATGTGTTTGTGGGCGAATGGATTGAACGTCATTTCATGCCAGCATTGCAAGATGCGGCGGAGGAGGTGACGTCGAAAAGACTTGAAATCATATTCTCAATCGATCCGACCATTGCAAAAGAGTTGCGACGCAAGCAACCCGATTCCCAATCCAAGTTTGCAGCCGACAATCCCGAACGGTTGGCCCGCAAGCGCAAGAAAGCCGGGGCGGTTCCGGTTCCGCAGACGCTCCAGGGAAAGCTCAGCGAATTCATCGTGGGCGACTCCAACCGGTTGGCCGTCAGCTGCGCCAAAGCGGTGGCTGAGGCACCCTGTACGCAGTTCAACCCGCTATTCATCCACGGAGGCAGCGGGCTGGGCAAAACGCACCTGCTTCAAGGCATCTGCAACGAACTGCAGGAACGCCACGAGGGACTTCGCTGGAAGTATGTCTCTGGCGAGGACTTCACCAATCAGTTCGTCTACGCCGTGAAGAACGGTGAGCGCGACGCTTTTCACCAGCGATTCCGTCGCCTCGACGTCCTCGTGATTGACGATGTCCACTTCTTCGCAAACAAGCGGGCGACCCAGGAAGAATTCCTGCATACGTTCAACGCCATCGATGCGTCCGGCAAACAGGTCGTGATGGCCTCCGACGCCCATCCGAAGTTGATTGGGCACCTTTCCGAACACCTGGTCAGCCGCTTCATCGCTGGGATGGTCGTCAAAATCGATTCACCCGATCACGCGACCCGCGTGGGTGTGTTGCAGAAACGTGCGGCTAAGCTGAATTTCGAGGTTCGCCCGGAAGTCATCGAATACATCGCTGCGAACTTTCAGGCCAACGTGCGCGAACTTGAAGGCGCACTGTTGAAGTTGGTCGCATTGGCCCGACTCAGTGGGGAGCCGTTGTCGCTGCCGCTGGCCCATCGCGGTTTGGGAGATTTGATTGCGAACACGGTCCCGGTGATCAAGTTGACGGACATCGAAAGCGCCGTCTCGATCTTCTTCGGACTTGCACCTGCCGATCTGCACACGTCGCGAAAGACCCGAACGATTGCACTTGCCCGCGGCGTAGCAATGTACTTGGCCCGGGCCCACACCGCGATGAGCTTCCCGGAAATTGGGCGATTCATGGGCAACAAGAATCACTCCACCGTGATCTTGGCGTGCCGCAGAATCAAGAACATTTTAAACAATGGCCAAATCGCCAAGTGGATGACGCCGGCCGGTGAGAAGGAAGGCAATCTGCCCAACATCATCACCGAGTTGGAGAACCAGCTTGGATTGAGTCCGTCCTGCAGTGTTGAAACGCCAGCAGCGTCGGGTGCCAACAACGTTGGGTCCAGCAACGAAGGGGCCAACAACACAGGGTCCAACAACGTAGGGTAATGTTGGGGAATTGATTAACACGGGCGCGCCCCGGTAGCGCATTGCGGCACGGAATGCCTGGCGAAACTGGAGCGATCGCTTCCTTGAGCCTGCGGCTTCGGTTAAACCCGAGGCCGTGGGCTCATTTCATTTTGTCCGCAAGCGATTCCGTCATCGTGCTTGTGTCGGCTGGCCAACCTGGTCCGAATCTTCCATAATCCGCACGTCTTCGCTTCAAGGTTTGAGTGCACGAACGAAAAAAATGTACGATCCAAGAGGGGCTTATTTCCATGGCATTGATGATGGGCGTTTCGGGAATTCGGGGCATCGTCGGGCAAACGCTGACGCCTCAACTGGCGGCATCGGCCGGGTGCGCTATGGCGAAGTTTGTCGGTGGTCGCCCAATCGTTCTTGGAAGGGATTCCCGACCGAGCGGCGATTTGGTGCGAAGTGCTGTGACGAGCGGTCTGCTTGCCGGCGGATGCGACGTGATCGATCTGGGTATCGCAACGACACCAAGCACAGCCGTCATGGTCACGGAACGGCAGGCGGCTGGCGGCATCGTGTTAACCGCCAGCCACAATCCCTCGCAATGGAACGGGATCAAATTCCTCACCCCCGACGGACACGCGCCGCCGGCATCGATGGCCCAGGAAATCATCGACATCCTCAAATCCGAGTCCTTCTCGCTCGTCGATTATTCAAAGGTGGGCAAGCTGTCAACGGATACGTCGACCAATGACGTCCACGTCAACCGTGTACTCAAGACGGTTGACGTCGAAGCCATCCGGGCAAAACGCTTCAAAGTCATTCTCGATAGCGTCAACGGCGCAGGTCAGCCGGTTGCGAAGCATCTGCTCGATCAGTTGGGTTGCCAGGTGACCTATCTCAATCCGGAGACCACCGGTTTATTCGCCCACACGCCGGAACCGTTGGAGGAAAACCTGGGCGACCTGTGTTCGCACGCCAAGTCCGCCGATGTCGATGTTGCGTTCGCGCAAGATCCGGATGCGGATCGTTTGGTGGTGGTTGACGAAAACGGAATGTACATCGGCGAGGAGTATACGTTGGTGTTGGCGGCACGGCGCATTCTTGAACTCACGCCCGGTCCGGCGTGTGCGAATCTCTCCACGTCGCGCATGCTCGATGATCTGGCCGCGCGGATGGGGGGCGGTTCATGTGTGCATCGCAGCGCGGTCGGTGAGGCCAACGTGGTTGAGACGATGAAAGCGGAACGTTGCATCGTTGGCGGCGAGGGCAACGGCGGCATCATCGACCCACGCGTGGTTTATGTTCGCGACAGCGTCGTCGGAATGGCACTGGTGTTGGACTTGATGGCCGCGTCGGGTCAAGCGCTTTCGGCGTTGGTGGCTGACTTGCCGAAGTACGAATTGGTCAAAACCAAAATGGAGTGTCCGAAAGACAAAATCAGTCGCGTGCTGTCGAATGTGCAATCAACATTCGCGAACGAGAAGCTCAGCACCATCGATGGCGTTCGCATCGATTGGCCGGAAGGGTGGGTCCACGTGCGCGGCAGCAACACCGAACCGATCATGCGCATCATCGGCGAAGGTCCAGACAAAGCGACCGCGCACGAGTTGGTGCAGAGGATTCAGAAAGTAGTTGACTCTACCGACTGACTCGCCAGCAATTCAAAAGTGCGGCGGCGGTGCGTAAACAAAAAAACGGTGCGCATCTTTGTGAGATGCGCACCGTCTCATTTCATCTTAGACGACTGATCAGACCATGTCTTTCATGGCCTTGAGCGGAAGCGCCTTGACGACGTTGCGTGCTGGTTTCGCTTTGAATGTCATTTCTTCTTTGGTGAACGGGTTGATACCCTTGCGTGCTTTGGTCGCAGGCTTGCGAACAACTTTGACCTTCATCAAACCGGGGACGGTGAACACGCCGGGGCCACGCTTGCCCAAGTCTTTCTTGATCATGGCCGACATTTCGTCAAACACAGCAACAACCTGCTTGCGTGAAAGTTCGGTACGCTCTGAAAGCTCACGATAGATTTCGCTTTTGGTACGTGCTTTCACAGCCTTCGCAGCAGCTTTCTTCTTAGCCATTAAATAAATCCTTTCGTCATTTGTCGTTTCGCCAAGTTCGATCTTGGCATGTTTCAATAACCAACATTGCCTATAAACGCAGGCAAGATTTTCCAAAGCCTGTTCGCGTCGCGCGATACATTGGAGCAAATCGGCTTTTATGGCAAGTAATTCTTAGCCAAAAAACCCTAAAAAAATAGGGGTCTCCCGACCGACGTCTGGTGCGACGTCGCGCGGACGAGTGACCGTCGGGGCGTTGGAGAGCGCTTTGAGGTGTTGCCGCCGGACGCGCGACGACGGAAATGAAGCGGCGTCGGACAAGTCGGCAGAGCGCCGTTCGCGCGATCGAAGGCAGGCGATCATTGAGCGCGCGAGGCCGATTTGAAGGCGGGGCCTATTGGGGTTTTTGGATCAACACCCACCGGTCTTGTCACGGCTGACAGACGTACGGAAACCCCTTGAAACAGGCTGAAAACGCCGTATTCGAGGTGGATTGACGTTGGTGATTCAGAATCTGTCAGTCGTCTCGTCAGTGGGTGGATGGGTTCGAGGCCCCAACTTCTGCCGTGAGAATTGAAAGCAAACTGGCGACCAATGGGGCTGCCATGCGCCGCTAATTTGGAGTCGATTCGATTGTGACTTTCGGCGGCGAGTCGTTGAGTTCGGCGTCGGGCGTGGGGCGATTTCCCAGCGCGCCGGCAAGGCAGAATCGCCTGCTTGCGGACAGCAATGGAATCCAGGATATCAGCCACAGCCCAAAATTTTCAGGCAATTTTTTGCACATGCCGACGAGTCCGCCGCCACATCCGCAGTCAAAAGCAACGTCGCAGAAGGACTCGAATTCACCCGAATTGAACATCCCGATCGCTCGGATGGTGATGACGATGGTGAATCCGGTCAGCATCAACAAGAGCGTCAAAGCAGCCCCGCGCACCAAGATCCCGACGATCAGCAGCACGCCGCAGAGCACTTCGATCCAGGGAAGCGTCAAGGCGATCATGTTTTCAAGTACAAACGCGCCGGGTGGAAACATCTCGTATTCACGAAGCATCTTGAGGAAAGAAACCGGGTCGCCGACTTTGCTCCAGCCCATCTGGATAAACATGATGCCAAGCACGAGACGCGCGATCAGCAGCGGGTAACCCGATTGATCAAGTGATTTGATTCTGCCCATGGTTGATGATTCTGCCTGCAACGGATTACTCTTCGTCGTCATAAAATGTATCGCCGCTCAACCGTTCGCCGCGTTCAAATGGTAATCCATCCTTGCTCCACGCCACGACGCCGCCGACATAGACGAATATTTTTTCGGCCAGCACGCCATTCTCAATCAAGTCGGCGGTGGCCAACTTGCTGTCCTCACACTTGCCACCGTTGCAATAAACAATGATTTGTTCCGCCTCGGTGCAAACAGGAATTAGATCAGGAATGTATCGATCGGCGTAATAGTGATCCAATTGGTATGCGCCGGGAATGTGTTTTTCGGCGTAGGCCGTGTCGTTTCTCGCGTCGATGAAAATGCACTGCCCGACTTCGTACGCGGCGCTCTGATACGCTTCCATCGTTTCGTTGTGATCGATGAGTTGATAGAGATCATCGTCGTTTGAATTTTCTGGCTTGGCCGTCTTGAAGTAATCGCGCGTCACGTCAAAGCGAGCGTCGGAAGGTTTGATTTGATTGCCCGCCATCGCGACAATCGCTCCGATGGCGACAACGACAAACACTTCGATCCCCAGCCGCTTCGCGCGAATAGGTTTGGCCTGACTGCTGGATTGGAAGAATTTTGAAGTCATTGGGCGCAATTGCTCCCTAATCTGCGTCTGCATAGATGATGGCTTTGAACGCTGTTAGAGTCAATCTGGATAGGGCGAGTTGCGCTTGGGTTACAAGCGTAGGCGGGGTTGAATCTGACCGTTGGTGCAGGGGGCAAATCGCTCGCCAGATGTTGCTCGGAATCGCAGATGTTGCCAGCGCCCTACGTTCTGGGCTAGACTGTCTCACTTCGCCAAACATGACAATATTCTCACGTTTTCACGAGGAGAGGATGGATGGCTACATTTCCAATCGCGGACATTCGCAATATCGTTTTCGTCGGGCATGCCGGAGCCGGAAAGACCTCGCTGGTCGAGTCCTTGCTTCACAAGACAGGGGCAACCAAACGCCTCGGGTCCGTCGTTGATAAAACATCGATTCTAGATTTTGCAGAAGACGAGAAGGAGGCCGCCCACTCGATCGACTCGGCCATCTGCTGCATCTCGCACGACGGCAAGCACGCCAACGTCATCGATACGCCCGGTGCAACGGACTATTCCGGACAGGCGGTCGGAGCCCTCGCCGGCGCTGAAACCGCCATTCTGGTTGTCTCAGCCGCGGCTGGCATCGAAGTCAACACGCGGAAAATGTGGGAACGGGCCAAGAACTATGGCTTGGGCCGCATGATCGTGATCAACAAGATTGATGCAGATAACGTCAATCTACAAGAGACCCTGGAATCGGTTCAGGAGTTCTTCGGCAGCGAATGCGTACCGGTGAATCTGCCAACGGCTGGGGGTACTGCGGTTGTTGGCTGTCTGAAGAATAAAGAAGGTGAGTCAGATTTCTCCGATGTTCCAAGCGCTCACGAAGCCGCGATCGAAGCGATTGTCGGTGTCGATGATTCGTTGATGGAAAAATACCTTGGCGGCGAAGTCTCAGACGACCAAGTGTTGGCCGTCGCTGCCAAGGCTTGCGCTTCGGGCGACTTCGTTCCCGTGCTCTTCACCAACGCACTGACAGAAGTCGGCGTTCCGGAACTTCTCAACGCCATCGCCAAGATTGCACCATCACCGTTGATCGGTAAGAAACGGGTCCTGACTCGCGAAGACGAACAGATCGAAATCGAACCGAACATCGATGGTCCCTTCGTAGGGCAAGTATTCAAGGTGACGAGCGATCCCAAAAGCCACATCAAGTATTCGTTCATCCGTGTCCACACGGGGAAACTCGCCCACGATGGCTCGATCAAAACTATCCACGATCGCAAGGGCGTCCGCCTCGGACATATCAACCGATTCCAAGGTGGTGATCACAGCGAAACGGAAGCTGCCTCGGCTGGCGATATCATTGCGGTAGCCAAGTTGGAATTGCACATTGGCGAAGTGGTCTTTTCTGACCAAGGTGGCGACATCGCGATGCCCAAGCGTCCGATGCCGATGTACGCCAAAGCCATTGAGTCAAAGAACCATGGCGATGAAGACAAGATTGGGTTGGCGCTGAAGAAGTTCGCGGAAGAGGATTACTGCCTCGACATCGAGCGCGACGCGACGACAAAAGAATTGGTCATCCATGGCATTGGCGATCTGCACGTTCGCACGGTGTTGAAGCGTATGTTGCACCAATTCAAACTAGAGGTCGTGACCAAAGCGCCGAAGATTCCGTATCGCGAAACCATCACCGGTCGCGCCGACGCGATTGAATACACGCACAAGAAACAGTCCGGCGGATCGGGTCAGTTTGGGCGCGTGATCATCAACATGTTCCCAAGCGAGCGCGGCGAGGGGTATCAGTTTGTTGACAAGATTTTCGGTGGGGCGATCGATCAAACATACCGCGTCAGCGTGGACAAGGGTATCAAGGCACAGATGGCTGAAGGGGTACTTGCAGGCTATCCGATCGTTGATGTCACCATCGAGTTGATTGACGGAAAAACCCACCCGGTGGATAGCAAGGATATCGCGTTTCAAATTGCCGGCCGGGGCGCGTTCAAAGATGCGTTCATGAAGTCCAAGCCAACCTTGCTCGAACCCATTGTCGAGGTCGAGGTCACCGTCCCGCGCGATACGGTGGGTGACATTCAGGGCGATCTGGCGTCGCACCGTGGTCGTCCCCAGGGGCAGAAGGCGTTGCCGGGCGGTTTGTCGATGCTGACCGCCTTCGTGCCGCTCGGTGAGTTGTCGGACTACAACTCGAGACTCTCAAGCATCACCGGTGGCCAGGGCAGTTTCACGATGGAGTTCTCGCACTACGAATCGGTTCCGCCAAACGTGTTGCAGCAGATCGTGGCCAAAGCCGCGAAGGAGAGCGAATCTTAGGCCGAGACGCCGACCAAACGGCGGCTATAAAGTTTCGCTTGAATGGCGTATTGAATCACAAGAATGCTGCGTAACATTATGCAAAATAAAAGGAAGTGGGATTTGCCTTCCGGTTTGCTGCAGCCTAATAATCTCAATGACTAGGTTATGCGGACCTTCGCCCTCGGGCGATTTCCATAGAGCTTTTCCCCTCCGGAAAGCACCGGGCATGTCCCTTTGGGGCGGCCCGGTGTTTTCTTTGTATTGGGCGCGATGAAGCGCACTCTCGCATTCGGTCCACTTCCATGTGTCTTGCTTGGAAGTCGCACGTCTCACAGGTTTTCAATGAACAGTGAGCGACTTCTCAATTCCCGCATTCGGGTCCGGACGTGTTCGGCGATTTCTTCCGGATTGCGAATTCCGTTGATCACCAGGTGAGCGTCAGATGTGTCCGTCGTCATGAGTTCAACCGATCCCACCCCCACAAGTCGATCGATAAACTTCTTGTGCATCCGAACATCGTCAACGCGTATCAATTCAATTTGGTCGATGGTTTGCGAGAATACGCCGCGCTCGATGAACAACCTTTGATCCGTCAGGCGGTAGCGGGTTCGGACGATCTGAAGAAGAATCCAAGAACCGACGCCCATCGACGCCAATGCAACGATCATCAAACAAATCAAGAATGCCCATCCAGCGGTCAACGAAGTGTGCGATGCGGCGTATATGACAATCGCGCACGCCAGCACAACGCCAACGCCACACAAAACACAAATACCCACGAAATATCGCCAATCCGTTCGCCCCTGCCAAATCGCACCTTCAAGCTTCGGC
>BQJS01000141.1 GCA_021604825.1 Phycisphaerae bacterium
CGGCTGATAGAGTGCCTCGAAGTCGAACTTGTTGAGATCCACGCGGAGGGCATATTGATCGTAGCGATAGAAACCGTATCGAAATGTCGTGCGGAATTTATCGTTGTGTCGGAGCGTCAAACGCGTGAACGCTTCTAGTTCGTCCCGGGCGAGCGAACCGGTCTCGGAATTGTATCGCACAAACGTATCCCAGAGGTGCTTCTTGTCTGGACCGAACGCCAGTTCGTGCTCCAATCGAAACTCGTCGCGGATCACGTCGAAGTCAAACGCGCTGCCTTGGTACGTGCTTTGTTGGTCTTCATGTTCGTAGCGCAAGCGCAGTCGATGACCTTCGGCGATGTTCCAGGTCGTGTCGGTAAAGAAGCGTCGGGTGGTGAGATCTTCGTCGTCTTGGATGCGTTGATTGCCGGTGCGTTCGACATCGCTGAAGGCAAACCCCACTTCCGTGGTCACCGGTCCGGTGAGCGCCAGAACGGACACTCCGGCTTCGGTGCGGCGTTCGCGCAGACTTGAAAGAAATCGCCGCGCGATGCGGTCGTTGCTGCGCCGAAGGTAGGCGTTCGCCGAAATCGGTTTGGATTTGAGTATGTCCATCGAAATGTCGAACTCGGTTAGTATGCCCGAGTCGGTGTCGTTGTTCTCAATCCCGTTGAGTTCTTCGCGGAAACCGCCTTGCCGCAGTCCGATCGAGAAGTCGGCCGACCAGTCGATCAGGTTGGGGTCGATGATGTCACCGCTCATGCTCAACCCGAGTCGCTCGGTGAAGCGCAGGTCGCGGTTGCGCTGTTTGGTCTTGCGCAGGGCTCTTCCAAAGAGCGGTAATCCGCCGACGCTTGAGCGTAACCGCGATGACTCTACGGTGCGCCACTGCGTATCGGATTCAAATTCGAGATAAGCCGCGTTGAAATTCAGATGAAACCAGCCGGGTTTGATACGCGACGGTTGCCCGTCTTCAGGTAACTCGTCGCCAGATAAATCATCGCCAGGTAAAGATAAATCATCGCCAGATAAATCGTCTACTTCGACTTCGTTCAACTCGGCATCGGCGGGTGGATCGCCAGCGTCTTGGGCGTGCGCGTTTTCGGTTGACCAGAACGCGCCAGCCAGACAAATCATGCAAGTTATGCACGATCGTAAACGCATCCTTTCGTTCGGCGCCGCGCCAACCAATGCCATCACCACGCTACAAGTTCAAAAGTCATGAATGCCTGGGGCTACGCCAGCCGCCGATTCATCCGTCAACATGAAGGCATTGCCCTGATCGTTGTGGCAGCGCAGGCACACGAAGTCCAGGGTTATTCCGCTCACCCTTCCATCTGCATCGAGCTCAACTTGGTCGCCCGCATCGGTCAAGAGCGTTTCAAATTGCCGTGACACAACATCAATCGAAAACACATGCGTGCGCACGTCGCCAATCTTACCACCGAATCCACCGGTGACGCTGTCGTCCGCCGAGAGCGAATTGCGCGAAGCCAACGGCATGTGGCAGCTTTCGCAATTCATTCGTTCGACATAGTCGCCTTGGACGAAAATCTTGCCCATATGGCGGGCCATGTTCGTTTCCGTGTGGCATACATCGCATCCGTTGCGAATCCCTCGATCCCGCTCTTGAATCGCCGAGACATGTGGATCGTGGCACACCGTACAACCGAAGTTCGCATGCGGGCTCGCTCGCAACTCCGACGCCTGCTGATACGATGCAATGAAGCCATCGATGACCTCGATCGCATCTGCTCCGACTTCGCGGGTGTGGCACTCGGCACAAGCTGTCGCCGAACCATCCACCTCAAGGCCAACCGCCTGCGGGCTAGCCACATGGGCGCTACCCGGACCGTGGCAGGCTTCACATTGCACGCCAGCCTCCGCCCAAGTGCCTCCGACGCCTGGTCGATTTTCCTGCCGCCTGCCACCATTGTCCGCAAACGACTCTCCACCGGTGATGTGGCACCGAAAACAGTCGTATGCAAGTGGCGTACCACCGAAATCAACACTGGCCAAACCAAATCCGGTCGAATTTGCCGCGTGGATACGACCGACGCTGGACGCCACCGGTTTCGACGTGGCGGCATCGGTGAGAATGAACCCATCGTTATCGACAAAATTCGCGGCAGTCGAGTACCCGCCAATCACCCAGGCAATGTCTGCCCATTGCAGATTCGGTGGCGGATTGGGCGTGCCATCACCCAACTCCGTTTGAGGAAATACCGGTGCCGAACCGACGATGGCGGTGAGGGCTTGGGCGTGCCCGTGGCGTTCGTGTGATTCGCTCAGGCCGGGATGACATGAAAGGCAGGCGGCTGAGCCAATGTAGCCAGGGTCGTCGCCTCCACCCATCGGGTCTGGCGGAGTTTCGATCGGAACGCAGCCAACCATCACGGCACAAAATGCGCCGAGACTGCTCATTATTCGCGTTTGAAATTGAACGGATCGCATGGGTCTGCCACTGCTATGTTGTCAGGTCAGTTGACTTGTAAAAAAACGTGAGCCGTCGACAGCCCCGTTTGCGACCGCCTCGTTTGCGATCATTCGACCCATGCCTAGTGTACGCCTAATTGCCCCAAGGTAAACAAGCTAATCGCACGTTGTTTCACGATTCGAATGCGTTGTCGGTCATTGCCCCACAGTATGGATTTCTGCTGCAATTGAGGACGCCGATTGCATGGTTAGTTCAAAGGCATTTCCGACGCCGTTGTGGCATCGCAAGCACACGAAATCCAGCGTGACCGCCGCCCGTCCGTTGGCATCCTTGACCACCTCAGTCATGTCTTCGTTGAACATGCCGGTGAAGTCGGACGCGCTCGTATCAATTCTGAAGATATGGCTTCGTGTGTCGCCCATGCGGCCCGACGGACCGACGGTTTCTTCGGTGGCGTTGCTGCCGCTGCGAGTGGCAAAAGGCATGTGGCATGACTCGCAAGATATTTGCTCGGTGTAATCCCCACGCACAAACGTCTTGCCGCTGTGAAGCGCCATGCTTTGGTTTGGGTGGCAGTCCACGCACGACTGGCGGATCGCATTCTCGCGATCGTAGATAACGGATACATGCGGGTCATGGCACGTGATACAGGAGAAGGCCGCGTGCACTCCGCTGGCAAGCAGTTCGGGATACTGTTCGTGATGTTTGATGTATCCACCGCTCGCAAGGATGACGCTGCCGTCCGAATCGAAAGGACGATTGTGACACTCGCCACAGAAACGAGCGCTGGTGTCGACAAATGCGTCGCGCGCTTCAGTATTCGGAACGTGATTCGATCCCGGTCCGTGACACGCTTCACATTGAATGCCAGGTTCTTGCCAGGTGCCCGCGAAACCGGGGCGATTTTCCTGGAACATGGGGTCGTCTTCATCAGGCGGCATGGGCCCGGTGGTGTGGCACACGAAGCATGTGTAGTCATAGGGTTTGGGGGTAGTGCGATCAGCTTCATAGTTTACAAAGCCCGCTTCTGTTCCGTTCGGAGGGAAATCCAGATTCCACTGCGTCGCGAGACCGTTCGTCCCGGTGATGTAGATAAAACCATCGAGATCGATGAAACGGGCTTTTTTGGTGTAACCACCAATCACATACGACACCTGTGACCAATCGATACCATCGGGCGGGTCCGGTACACCAGCGCGGTCGCCCTCTTCGGGAAACTCCGGAGGGCCACCTTCGATGCGATTCAGCTTGAACGCGTGACCATGGATTGCCTGTTGAGCGTCTTTGTCAGGATGACACGCGCGGCACGCATCGCTTCCCAAATACGCTGCGTTCTTATTGCTGCGGTCGGTCGTATTGTTGTAGACCTGAGCCATGTCGTCCCCATCGGGCGGCATGACCGTTGGCGCGTCACACGCTGGCAACATAACAACAACCATCGTAGCGCAAACCAGCGCGCACAACGACCAGCGATTCTCACGCAACATCAATCCGCCTCCAACTCGGGAACTTTTGAGCCTGTTTCTTGCATACCGCTACAAACACGCTATGGCTGCAAGTCGTCTATGATCTTCTCCGCAACTTCCAATGCTGCATTGGCGTTGGTTGGGTTGTGGACACCTCGGCTGCCATCTGCATCGACGTATTGGTAGTTGAACTTTGCGACAGCCAATAGTGACTTCTGATCGTCGCTCAAGCCGTTCGTACCAATGAACGTCGCGCTCTGCGCATCAAAGAAGGGGGCCAACAAGGCGAGTCGCGTTTCGATGGCTGGCTGAACAGTATCGATCCGCTGTTGAGCACCAGCCGCGTCGTGACACGGGGTGCATCCGGCGTACTTCTCTGAGGGCTGGAATTCCGTGATCGAATCGTCAAACGGATTGAACGTGTGCCCCGTGGCGTTCGGGCTGCCCTCATTGGGTTCTTCCACTTCAATCTTGACGACGTGACAGCGGGCACAAGCATCACCATCGATCAGACCGGAGTGCGGGCCAGCTTGTACGAGCGGATCGCCGTTGTCGCCCCGAGCACCCTCACCTTTCAACATTTCGAGTTGCGGGTGGTGGGGGGTGTCGCCGGGTAGGGCGTCTTCACCTTGCGTATGGCATTCGCCGCAAAGCGTACCGACTGGCATGCGCAATTGAGCAACTTGTTCCGTTCCACCGTGCGGCGAATGGCACGTTGAACACTCGAGTGCAAACTCAGCTGTATCCAATGTGGGCGGTTCGGTACCCTCTTCGATGGCGTAACGGTAATCCTGCGAGTGGCACGACAGGCAGAAGTCACTTCCATGCCCGCTTTCCCTCAAACCGACGAGTGCGTTGGCGTGAGCCGACTGTTGCCACTCGTCAAACGTCGGATGGTGCGCGTCCGTATGGCACACGCCGCATTGGTCCGAACTGTGATTGATGGCTGGACGCAGCGCTTCGTCGGACGGATTGCGGGCGTGTTCGCCACCGGGTCCGTGACAGTTTTCGCATTGCACACCCGCAAGGTTTTCCGTCGTCGCCATATCAACAAAGCCGTCCGTTTCGCCGAACCCAACGACGTGGCACGGTAGGCACACGGCGTTTTCGCCCTGACCGATGGCGACAAGGGTCTCAAGCGCATCGGCGTGTCCGGTTTCAGTCCAAGTCTCATGCGACCCGGGGTGACACTGCTGACACGTACTGGCACCAACAAATGCCTTCATTTCGCTGTCGCCGTCACCATCTCCGTCGCCCGGGGGCACTTCCACGCAGGCCGGACCGATCAGTGCGATGACGACCGTTAGGGTTCCCCAGCTCAGAATTGATTTGAAATGGACCATTGGGCGACCTCCAGAGTGGGGTGAATTCAGGCAATTGAAAACGAAACGATCAAGCAGCGAACAAATGAAATCATGCGCCAGTGATTCAAGACCCTGGACACAAACGTCGAGATCCCAACTTAATCGATGGTGACGACAACATCGCCCCAAAAAGCAGGCAGCCTCGACTCGATTGCGCACAGGACGTGAATGTATTGTCGACCACATGCCCACGCAAGCACAAAGCATAACGTGAATGCAATAATCGGGTTATGAATTCGTTTGCTGTTTCGATGCTGCCAACGCCAATTGGGTGAATTCGCGCACCAAGTGTGCAAAGTAACACGCGCGCCTTGAGAGCACGAATGGATGGCCAAGCACTGGACCGCCCAAAATCAAGACGCCGTGCGAGCGAATCTTGGATGGCTCCAACTTTCTGGTGTCGCCCAGAAGGTTGCGCACATGCGAGTCACCGCGGCGATTCCCACGCTGTTCAAGTCTGATCTTGGGCCGCATGAACTGCTGTTTCTCGGCGTCAGAGACCGCGCCGCTTCACATCGTGGAAGAACAGGAATTTCGCGCGGGCTTGCTCACCGTGGCAACCGGTGCAGATATTCGGTGCGCTGAAGTTGCGCAATTGCGTCCGGATGGCGCGACGCTCCGCTGAGGACATTTCCTTTTTTTCGGCGACCATCTGCAGCAGATCCAATCGACCGTGCGACACGTGGCAGGTTCGACAGACGATGTGGCCATGAGGATCTACCTTCCCGTCGTCATTGAAGAGTGGTAGGAACCCCGGTGAATCGGGCGATTGCTGCTGGAACGCGCTGACATGCGGATGGGTTGCGACATCGCGAATGGGCGCAGGTTCATTCGTGTTGTGGCAGGCCAGACATGGCAGTCTTGATTCGTGACCCTTGGAGGCCGCGGCTTTGTCCTTCAGGAGGAACCGGGGCGAGAGCATCAACCCCCAGTTTCCGTCGGGCTTGGCGTGCATCGCGTGACACGGTTTGCACGAGTCGACATCGTAACCGAATCGCGAGAGGCTTTCTGCCGAATGCCCGGTTTGCTTGATGTACTGCTTGGGCTCATGGCAGTGCAGGCACAGCGTTTCAGTTGCTTCCCCCGGAGCGACGCGAGCAAGGTGCGACGGTTCAGCACCGCCATGTGGATCGTGGCACGTTCGACAACCCATGCGCATGTTGCCGGCATCGTCCTTGGGGACGAGCGCCAACTCGACCTTGTGTTGATCGGGCGAAATTTCGTGCGGATGGATCGCCGTGATGTCTGAGTTGCTGCCCCAGTTGGCGTCTTGATGACACACCAGACAAACGTCGTCGTGATTGCCAACGGGCGTTGCACCGTGGACTCGGAACAGATCGCCGCGCTCTCCGCCATGTGGGACATGGCAGGGCGAGCACGATCCTCCGATTTCGGCTCCCGTAGGATTGGGCCAACGGTCCGGATGGACAGTGGGGTCGTGCGGTCCGCCAACGAGTTTGGCTTGTTCGGCGTGGCAGTCGGCGCAAAGCTGAGATTCGGGCTTGGCCAAATAGTGCGGGTCGTCGCGCCGGTGGGGATTGTGGCAGTCGGTGCATGTCGCCCCAGGATGCTGGACGCCATCGACTTGGCGTTCGGAGGCACACTCATCCGCCTGATGGCATGACGCACATTGACCGCTGCGGTCACCGGGAACGGGCGTCGCTTCGCGGGCGTATCCATGCGCAAGATGGCACGCGCTACACGCACCAAATTCCGCCGGTGTCATCCCCGCAAGGTTTTGCTCGTCGGGATGATTGGTTCGCAAATCGTGCGAAGTGCCGAACATCGCCCCGTGCCCAGGGTGACACGCCTCACACGTCTCACCGTACTTCGGTGCGAATGCAAGTAGCGCCAGCTTTGAGTTACTGTGATGCACCTTGTGGCAGGTCACGCAAAGCAATTCGCCGTTGGGGCCGACGGACGTATTCCATTGATCCGCAACTTCTCGCTGCAGCGGTGAGAGCTGGGGTGACAGTCCGTGATGCGGATGTTGTCCTTCAACTTCTTCGGCACCACGTTGGTCTGCGTGGCAGGTGAGGCACAATCGATCTGAATCGTTTTCGAACACCAACAGTTGTTGATTCTTGGCGTCATGAATCGAGTGACACACCGTGCAATTCAATTCCGATGTTTCCGAGCCAGTCCAACCACCTGCATCGATGATGGCCTGGGGCACCCCGTCTTGCATGGCCGTGACCGGATGCATTCCGCCGGCAGTGCCGTCGCCGTATCTTTCATGGCAATTGACGCAAAGGGTCGCGACCGGAGCTTTCAGGAACTCGCCATGCGACATGTCGTGCGGATTGTGGCATTCGAGGCAACGCGACTCGGGATGTTCCATCGTTGGACGGGCGTGACTCGAAGCGCAGTGATCTACCTCGTGGCACGTTGTGCAGCGTCCATCGGGGTCGTGGTCACACGGTTCAAATTCGCGGGCGTAACGGTGGGCCAGATGGCAAGCACTGCAAGGGCCGCCTACTTCTGCAGTCTGTCCCAATCGGTTGGTTTCCTGCGCTGCGGTGAGTCGAAGGTCATGGGGGGTGCCGCGTGCATAATGCCCGGGATGACAGCGTTCGCAGAACTTCCCGTCGGCCAGCGTGTCCGCGAGCATGAACGGCGTGGACTCTGCTTGCAACGTGTGGCAGGTGACACAGATGAGCGTGCCGTCCTTGCCAGCGATTGTGCCCAGTTCTTCAACGGCTTTCAGTTGGTCTTCGTTTAAATGGACGTTTTGCGGGTGACCGTGCTTGACGTCGAGGCCGGCCATCGCCGGACCGATCGGACGGTGACAGGCGAGGCAATACGGGCTGCTGTCAGGACTCTCCCAACTCACCGCCTCCATGGTCGACGGTACCGGAGGTGTTTCGCGGTTGGCCGCAGCGCGGAAGAACACCACGGACGCGTATCCGACGAGTCCCAGGACAACCACGACAAGCAAGTAGTGCAGTCCGCCAGCCCATTTGGGTCGACCGGGCACACCGGCTCCCCGCCGACGCCATGGACGCGTCGCAGTCGGTTCGCTCGTCTTCATCGGGTCAACTCCATTTTTCCTACGCCTGCACTCCGGGTCAGTGTGACGACTTTGATGTGTCGTTGTCCGCAGTTTTGAGCATGACATGCCCCGGCGGCATCGGCACATACGGGGCCAATCGTCGGTGGTCGGTGTCTTTGAACTCACGATGGCAGACGTCGCATCTGCCGAATTCCTTTCCGTAGACTTCCGGTTGAGTTTCCGACAGTTGTTCGTGGCATCGGATACAAAGACCGTGCATCGCCTCCATGTAACCAGGCGCGAATCCAGTCAGACCGGCTTCGGTGGTTTGAATGATCGATCCCTCCACGACCATGTCACCGTGGCACTGCCAACACGCCAACGCCGACTCACGCGATTTCGCTCGATCGTCATGGGTGTGGCATACCGCGCATGATCCATTCCTCCCAAGCTTGTCGACGTGGAGGAAGTGGTCGAAGGTATCGGTGATTTCGTACATATCGCGGTGACAGTGGAAGCACGCGGTGTTTTGGTCGAACGTCAAATTCTGATGGTGGCAAACTCGACACGATTCCCGGCCACCCAGGACCCTCGCATGATCGTCATGGGTGAAGGCAACAAATCGCCAGTTGCGGTTGCCATCGATCATCGTCACCACAACTGGGTCGGGGTCGGCCTTCGCGGGAACATCTCCAGATAAGCTGGACAGGTGGAATGCCCGTCGCAGCGGTGGATCACGGGTAACCGCCAAGGCTTCCACTTGACGGGAATGCGCAACTGGGGTGGGGAGCGGTTCGGGGCCGTAGATCGCCTGGCGGGGGAGCAATCCGATAGCCGCTGCAGCCGCCACGATAAAACACAGCGAATGACGTTTCATCGCCGGGGTGAATGTGTACGGCGCTCGCTTGGCTCGCGCATCCGTTTCCACAGAGCCTTCGTCAGCAGACGACGTGTGGGAGTCGCCGTGTTCTCCATGATCGACGATGCGCAGATTCTCGTTGAAGAAAATGAAGACGAGGATCGCGCCGGCCACCACTCCGGCGCTGACCGCGAATTCAATCCAAGTTGGGAAATAGGGCATGTTGGCCGGCCGAGCGAACGCGATGATGCAGGTGTCGAACCGGTACCCGATGATCCCAAGGACCACCATCGTCGAGCATGTCGCGAGTCCCGCAATGCTGTGTCGGATGCGCGGGAACGCAAGCAGTGTCGCCGGCACAACGGCGCTGAACATGATTTCAAACAGAAACAACCCCGCCAGCCATGATCCGTCGAGTGCTTCAATCAGTACGCCGCGATACCAAAGATCGCCGACGCGCAGCAACACGTACACGGAAAGCACAAATGAAGCCATTTTTCCAAAGCCCGCCAGCAGATCCGCGCGGGCAGGGTGACCGAACAACCAAGCCGAAAGCAGCGATTCCAACGTCACCATCATTAAGCCCAGCCCGATCGCCGAGATCAGGTAAAGGATCCACATGATGGGGCTGTACCAAAGCGGGTGGAGTCGAAACGGCTGAATGAGAAACAGGGAACCCAGTGACGATTGGTGCAGACACGACAGCATGATTCCGGCGATCACCAGTGGGATGGTGAGCTTTTTGATGATGTGAAGGAGTTTCTGAAAGAACGGGCCATGAAACAGCGGATGTTCGAGGATTGCGGGGCTGAACTCGAGTGACAGCACCGTCAGGTAGAGCATGACGCACATCGCCACCTCGAACAGCACCGAGTGGTGTTGCGGCATGATCATCGGGTGCCAGATGTGCCAGGGCAAACCAAGGTCATAGAGCAGACCGACCGCCACCGCGAGGTATCCCAATAGGGCGGTCAAGATGGCCGGTCGAGTGAATTGGTGGTACTTCTTGAGACCGAAGATATACACCGCCGCGGCAATGACGAAACCGCCGGCCGCCAACGCCACGCCGGCCATCACGTCGAAGGCGATCCAGAAACCCCAGGGTACGGCGTCGGTCAGCGCGCTCGTTGCGCCGAGGCCGTTAGCAAACCGGGCCACGGTGACCACAGCCCACACTCCCATGATTGCCCAGAGAATGCTCTTGACGCGTTCTAGGGCCAAGTTGGGTGAATTGGCATGCACGTCAACTCTCCGAAGGCGTTGAAGTGTCATTGGGTGGCACTTCCGTGGCGCCCTGTTCCTCTTGCAATTCCTGCAGATGCATTCGTCGGCCGATCATCCAATACACGCCGGACATCAGCGCGGCGACGCCCAACGCGACCGGTGGCACCTTCCGAAGCGCTCCCCACGTCAGTGCGGGCACGGGTTCATCACCCAATTCCGCTTTCCAACCAAGGAAATCGAGGTTGACGTCGGAGATGTACAACACACTTGTGCCTCCAACATCGTGTTCGCCGAATACTTTCGGTGATCCGTGTGGGTAGTACTTGTCGGGACTGACATCGAGGCGCCGGTGGGCTTCAGCCAGCATCTCTTCACGTGTTCCGAAAATGGTCGCGCCGTATGGGCATGCTTCCGTGCACGCAGGCTGCTTGCCCTCTTTGACCCGGTCGTGGCACATAATGCACTTGCGAACGATCGGCACAGCGCTTTCCCACTTGTAGCGCGGAATGCCGTATGGGCAGGCCATCATGCAATACCGACAACCCATGCAGCGCTTTTCGTCGTAGATGACCGGACCCAGTTCGGTCTTCTGCAAGGCACCCACGAGACATGCCGACACGCACGCAGGCTCAAGACAGTGGCGACACTGTTGGCGTACGTGATGGCCTCCCGGTCGCGTGACAATGGTTGTAAATCGCGTTGACGAAAGATCATCCACGTTCTGTTTCCAGCGCCACGCCCGATCGCGCTCGAGGCCGTACGTTTGTTTGCACGCGTGTACGCAGGTCTCGCATCCCGTGCACAACGTTGTGTCGGTCAGGATTGCGAAGGTATGTTTGCTTTTGGTGTTTGCGGACATGGGAATCATCCTGCAGTTGAAGCTGTGGGCGCAGTGGTTTCAGACGATTGCGGTGTCATCCACTCGGCTTCGGGTACGATTTGCGTCAGCGGTGTGTGCATACTGGTGAGCATGCGGCCGAAACCGATAAGCAAAAAGACCAGAGCCGCGCTTAATCCGTGAATCAACCGCAGAACGTAGTAGTCAATGGGACTCCACTCGGGATGCATCGCCAACATGCCGCTGGCAAGGGGGACGATCAAGATCAGCGGCTTCAAGAAACTCCAAGGGGCCTCGATTTTGCGCAAAAGCGGTGAGTAAAGCCGGCCCAGAAACAAAACCAAGCCGGCGACGATCGCAATGATCGTCAGCGTGTCCGCCACCGTCGCGCTCAGCGTGCCCCAGCGAAAACCGAGCACCTGTTCCCAGAGGTAAACGTGCTCGATCATGAAAGCTGGCAAGATGATGACGGTCAGCCGGAAGATGAGCGAGGTTGCAAAGAGGCCCGTGTGGAAACGGTGCATCGTTTGGCTTTCCAACATCCCCGCGCGGCGCAGCACAACACTGGGCAAGGTAAACCAGAGCAATCGCAATCGGATCTTTCGCCAGAATTCGCGGCGGTCGGGAACCGTCAAATAGGCACCGAGCGCGTCAGACACTGCCAGCAGCAGCCCCCGAATTCCCGCAAGCAGCATGACCCAGAAGGCGAACCGAAACAATGGCCCGTCCGTTATGTCGAGCAGTATCTGGAGTGATCCAAGCATGTGGTGGCCTCCCAGACCCGCTGCACATTGATTGCAGCCGAGACAGTGGTGGCGCGAACGTCAACCGGCGACGGCGGCGCACCACAACGGTGGCCGGAACGCCAGCTCCTAACTGTGTGTACCTGCACGATTTGTGCCAACCGATTGCTACAAACAACTCCGAGCACGCAATCTGCACAATAGCCCCCATGACTCTCGCCTCCGGCGCTGGTCGGACTGGTTAACTCGTATGTTTCAGCGCGCATTACCGATGCAGTCATTCGCGCAGGCGCACTCATCAAAGCCATGGATTCGAGCGGCACGCCGAACGGGCACATCGTCGTCCACTCCGGTGAGTCATCGTGTGACCAATATTCGGACCTGGCGGTAAAGTGGCGGTAAGCCTTGGGTGGGAATCGGGGCAATGCCACTTCTCAGTGGGGCATTTGACTCCTCGGCGGCTTATTGGCTCTTCGGGAACGAGGGGTTGCGCGATAAAGTATCAACTGAGCCTCTTGGGTTTTGATGACCGCGTCCCGAACTGCGGCTGTGCAGTGAACGTCTCATTGAACACGGACTTGGACCTGTTGGTTCATTGATACAGGACACTATTTGCGATTGCGGGGGCGGTAGCCGCTTTGAGGACGCCGTTCGCAGCGGCGTCGACGGTACGAAATGGTATGCCAATCACATTCGGCCGGTCGCGCTTTCATCTGGCGAGTCATTTGAGCTACAGTGGTAATTTGAGGATTGCTGGATCCAAGGTCAGGGGCAAACGGGAGCATCAGATGGGCCGAGTCTTTCAGAAGTCTAAAT